>JAUIFT010000298.1 GCA_030430345.1 Calditrichia bacterium
GTTCAATATTCAACGAAAGCCGTCCGGCAGCCGGAGAAGTTAGACGAATCTTTTGGTATTTACCACCATTGCTAAAATTATGGATTGTCTCGATTTGCAAAGAATCCGGGCCCGGGCCAATCGTTGATGGCGCGCTTAAAGCAGCGGTGTTAAAATCAAACACCAAATTCGCGCTCCCCATTTTAAAATTCGCGCTGCTGGCGGCCAACTGTATAGTAACATCATAGAAACCGGCGGCAACATCGTCATCGCGGTCTACACGAAATTGCAGATCATAGTCTTGTGCGAAAATATGAGCAGCACTAAATATTAACAGCGCCACGAGTATGTTGCATAAATAAAGCTTCTTCATGCAAAAAACCTCCAAAAAAAGAGCGTAAAAACAGTCAATTCAATGGAACCTGAAAGATTTGACAGTAGCTATCAAAGATTAAGAATTTCTTTTAATAATAGGCGATCGCACGGTAAGTCTTGTGATTAAAAGCATGATATGAAATATGCTTATTTTTGATGGGAAATAGATGGATTTGGGAAGGCGGAATTTAAATCAAACGACAAAATGCTGGCAAGAAACAAATTCCGAATCTGGAATTCCGATTTCGGAATTATCTACTTCTTCAACCGACTCTCTATCTTTACTTCATTATGTAAGGTGCGATGTACCGGACAGCGATCGGCGATTTCCAGCATTCGGTTCCGCTGCGTATCGTCCAGTGGACCGGTTATTTCGATTTCCTTCCGGAATTGATCTATTTTTCCACTGCTGGTTTCACACTCGCCGCAGTCTTTGGCATGAATTTTACCATGCCGCACCCGCACTGTAATTGCTTCGGCTGGCCATTGTTTGCGATCGGCATACATCCGTAGTGTCAACGTGGTGCAGGCACCGAGTGCCGCGCTGAGCAGTTCATAAGGTGAAGGGCCAAGATTTGTCCCGCCAACGGATACCGGCTCGTCCGCAAGCAATGGGTGGCCGTTTGCCATAATTTCCGTATAATAGCCCTCTGCTGTCCGCACAACCACCTTATCTGCTTCCGGCTGCAAGGAAAGTGCTTCCGTTTTTTTGCCAGCGTCGATGTATTTTCCCGCCCAGGCAGCGAGAACCGTCCCCACATAGCGGGAATCCCGTTCATCACTAAGCAGATGGTCTGCCCGGTCCAGCGAGACAAAACTTTTCGGATGCTGGGCAAATTCATAAATCTTCCCGGCATTTTCGATCCCGACGATGTTATCAACCGGTGAATGAAAAATTAGCAGCGATCGTTTCAATTGATGAATCTTTCGTTCCATTCCGCTCATTTCCAGATCATCAAGGAATTGCTTTTTAATTGTGAATTGACGGCCGGCCAAAATTACGCGCGCCTGACCTTCTGCTTCAATTTCGGCCCGTTTGCTCGCTAATAAATGTGTGACATGGTCCGGGTCTGCCGGAGCACCGATCGTGCAAACAGCTTTACAGGTCTCTATTGCGCCGGCCGCTTGCAAAACCGCTGCTCCGCCAAGCGAATGCCCGATTAAAATTTCCGGACCACCATGGTTTTCTTTCAGAAAATTTGCGGCAGCAATAAGGTCTTCCACATTGGATGAGAGATTGGTATCGGCAAACTCTCCGGCACTTTCTCCCAAACCGGTAAAATCAAACCTGAGCACGGCGATCTTTTCCATCACCAGTGCCTGACTGATATTTCCAACTGCCTTAAGGTTCTTCGAACATGTAAAACAATGGGCAAACAGCGCATATGCTTCCGGCATACCGTCTACCGGCAAATCCAACCTCGCAGCCAGCTTTTCCCCACGGCCATTATCAAAAAACAGTCTTTCAGATTTCATTTCCGGCTCCTGTAAAATTAGAATCCTGAGACAAACCAGCTACTGTATAAATAACATTTAACGGATTCGCTTCCCGTAAAAATCCAATTGATGAGCAATATAAATCAATTGTCCATTTTTAATCTGTTGATGCCGCTCTCTCCCCCACTTCTCCAAATGATCAGCGTCTACCGCGGAAGCGTTTTTCAACGCTTGCATCACTGTTTGCACAATAAAATGAAGGAAGTATCCTTCTTCCGCGTGATAATTCCCTTCTTTCGGAAAGACTACCCAGTCTGAACTGCCAGCATCGAGAATGCCGAAACCGGCTGCCGGCAGCGCAGTAAACAAACGCCGCCCGGTGCGACTATCGCCAGAGGGCATTCCGGCGGTTATCCGTGCATCCATGGTTTCATGATAAGCATCCATCAGCTTTTTTTCAAACACCGGATCGGATACTGGTTGAAAAATCGTCTCGCCATCAAAATTGATTGTAAAGTAAAACGCCCCTGCAGGTTTTAGCAAGCCAGCAAGCTGTGGCAGTTGACGGTGGATGTCGATCAAATCTAAAAAAGCATTGGCAATCAGCAGATCCCACTGCCGCCGGTTCGCTTTTTCAACAATCCAGCTAAAGATATCCGCACATTCCAGATTTACTGTAATCTCGGCTGCATTTATTCTCAATATTAATTCGCCCTCGTCAGAGTGCCAAAAATCTTCGCAGTTTTTTGAAGCCCACGCTTGCAGATATTGCCGGGCACTGCTAATATTCTCCGGAGAAATATCGATAGCATGATAATAGATATTTCCGGCTAAGGGGTGGGAAAGTATTCTTGGGATCATTGTGCCAATCCCCGCGGCGATTTCCAATATATAAAGAGTCTCCTTACGTTCTTCCGCCAAAAACGATGTTACCTGTTGAAAAACGCGCATATTCAGCGCGCGGTCATCCACGGCTTTTTTCGCTGCGAGATAACGCGGATATATATACTCACTTGCTTCCATTATCCTTACCTTTCTTAGGGCGTGTTGACATTCATCTAACATCGCACCTTTTGGTGCTTTTCATGCCGAATTTTGTTGCTTTTTTCGCGAGCTACAGCGCACCGCGGCTCAAAAAGCGCCGCATTCAGCAAGAAGATCACCCAATATTTGCCGGATGTCAGCACGCCCGAATCATCTCCTGCAAAAATTCCCGAACAGTCCTCATATTTTCCGCCCATCCCGGATGTTTCCGGAATGTTTCCCGGGCGGCTAACCCCATACGCCGACGTAACTCCCGGTCTTCAGCAAGTGAGCGTATAAACTGACCCAACCTTTTGTAATCACCGGGAGGGAGTAGAAATCCATTTTCACCATGACGCACAAAATCTCCGGCTCCACCGGCGGCACTGGCAATTACCGGCAGGCCCGCGCCCATTGCCTCCAGGTAGACAATGCCAAATCCTTCGAAGAATGATGGCAAGACGAAAAGATCATGGCGACAATAGAGCTGCGGTATTTCATCGCGATGCACTTTGCCGAGCCAGGTTATGCGCTGTGAAATCTCCGATGCAGCAGCAATTTTTCGGGACTCTTTAACGACTTTCGGATCAACGGTTAAATCTCCGGCAATTGTTAATCGCCAGTCAATTTTTTTCAGGTTTCTCAACGCATCCAGCAACACCAATATTCCCTTACGGGCAATAACATTCCCCAGGAAGAGTAATTTTAGCGGCCCCCCTTCACGCGTTTCTTCGCTAATGGTCAGGTGCATTGCTTTATTAAATAAATGATCCGCAGCTGGCGGACAAACGACCGAAGGGGGCTGCTTTTTCAATAAAGCCAGGGTATTCTCCCGGGTCGATTGACTGTTGAAAATAAAACCGTCAATCGTTTCCAAATATCGTTTTTCGACTTCCCGGTAAATTGTATTTTGCCAGGGATGATGTGCTTCATCCGAGCGTAAATGATGTACAATAGAAACGATGGGATAACTGCTGCGCCGCTGAAGGCGTTGATTGAAACGGATTAATGACGGGTGGTTCAACTCGTCCTGCAATAACAGATCAAACGATTTGTCAGCGGCAAAATCCAGCAGCGTTGAATCTAAATTATCAGCAAGATGCCGGCAGTAGTTTCGCCAGGGCAGAGAGATAATCTCAAGCGCGTCTCCCTGCCTCCGCAGATATTCGACCAACATACGATCATACAAATAACCGCCGGAAACGGTATCCAGACTGCCATAAATAATCAGACCGAGATTCATGGCATTTAATCATTCTTAGTCTCATGGCGGTACGCCGCCCAGGCGATATCATTCTCCCAGATCTTCACCGTCATTGCAGAAAGGTGGGCCGGGCCGATTGCAGCAACTAATTTTTCACAACAAATACGGGTAAAGTGTTCAACGCTGGGGTTAAGACCGGTAAATTCCGGCAACTTATTGAGGGTTTTATCCTTAAAATAGGCAACCAACGTTTCCAATGCTGTTTCGACGTCAACAATATCGACCAGATATCCATGCTGGTCCAAAGTAGGCGCTTCCATAATCACTTCCAGGGCATAATGATGAGAATGCCAGAAATTCTCCTCTCCCCAATCTCCACCAATCAAAAAATGCTGGGCAACAAAGTTCCGTTTAACCGCCAGAGTATACATATATTATCTCCGCTTGGGTTGGTTGTTAATGTTAGTCATAAGTTAAAAGCACCTGCCCGGCTTCCCAGGGTGTTTTATCCAGCAACTGATAGGCCGCGCCCGCTTTCGCAAAGGGGATGCGATGTGTTATCGCCCAGTTGAAATCACCTTCCTGTAATTGCTTAATGGCAAAGTCGAACCTTCTTTTTTTATGCCAGCGCCCGGATAAGTGCGGCGCCAGACTGCTTACCTGACTGCTTATAATTTTAACCCGGTCCCGATGAAACTCAGCACCGAGCGCTAATGGCACCGTTTTCTTTCCATACCAGGAACCAATAACGATCCGGCTGTGAAAACCGCAGAGTTCCAGTGCCAGGTTCAATGCTTGAGGATTACCGGATAATTCGAAGATCAAATCTGCACCGCGGATTCCACCGGTCA
>JAUIFT010000299.1 GCA_030430345.1 Calditrichia bacterium
GCTGTAATCGAAGTAGCTGATACCGAAAAAGCCACTGCGATAATCCATACGGCGCGGTTGATAATTGTCGTCCGGCAGCTCAATGAAAGAATAGCGTTCCCGCACGGTAATCGCCTGCGGCGTGGGCACCACGGAGCGGACAAAATTACCGGGATTGTTGCCGGTAAAAGTGAGCATCACTTCTACCTCGGTATTTTTCGGGAAGTTTTTTGTGCGCGGCAGATAGAAGGCTGAACGGGAGGCGTCCTGCTTATAATTGCCCTGTTCGCTGCGCTGCAATCTGCCAGTGATGTTATGACCATCTCGCAGAAAAAATGCGCTGGCATCGACCAGCACGCGGCCATCTGCTTCGGCTTCGACGGTAAATCCCCAGAGCACCGATTGTGCAAAGGCTTCCCGGACGGCCTGGCGTTCCATGGCATTATGGCTTTCTGCCCGAAAATCGTAGTTCGGTTGCAGTAAAAGCACTTTCGGTCCCATCCGTTGAAATTTGACGATCTGGCGGCTGCCCAGCTGACCACGATCCAGTCCGATATCGTTCGAACCAATCCCGGCCGGCAGCGACACCATGAACAGAAATTCCTGATCCCATTTATCGATTTCCAGAAAAAGTTTGCCAGTGCTTTTATCCCAGTATAGCGGGAAGAAGCCGGGGAGTTTCTCCAGAGCGGCGGTTTTTTCCGAAATTGGATCGGGAGGAGTTGTATTTGTCTGGGCGATTGCAGATAGAGAAATCATAGTCAGAAATATTAGTAGCACAATACTTCTTGTCGTTCTTCGTTCAAGCATAAAAAATATCCTCAGTGGTCTTTTCGTACTCATTAAACAGGCATATTCATTGGAGCATTTATTAGAAATCGATTGATTATCATCGCCTATTGCTGCACGGCCCGTTCAACAGCGGCCAGATCGTTTTCAACAACGATTGGTTTTTGAGAGACAGCCTTCATCACTCCTTCGATGTCTTTCAGGCCATGCCCGGTGACCATAATGAGAATCCGGTCATTTTGTTTTAATGCGCCCGCCTGGCGCATTTTCCAGGCGCCGGCCAGTGCAGTGGCACCAGCCGGTTCGGCAAAAACGCCGCTCTGACGGGCCAGCGTGGGAATGGCGGCTAAAATTTCTTCGTCGGATACCGCAATAAATTTACCATCGGATGCGCGCGCAGCGCGTAAAGCCTTTACCTGGTCGCGGGGAATACCCACGGAAATGCTGTCCGCGACAGTTTCTGCCTGTATTGGCTCGCTTACTTCCGCACCTTCCTCCCAGGCGGTAACCAGGGGAGCGCTGCCCGCGGCCTGGACGCCAATCATTTTCGGAAGGCGGTCGATAAAACCCAGCTGATAGAAATCGGAAAACCCCTTCCACATTCCCTGAAAAATACAGCCATCACCGACGGAAACGAAAATATAGTCCGGCACCTGCCAGTCAAGCTGCTCGCAAATTTCCAGCGCGGCGGTTTTCTTCCCTTCTCCCAGGTAAGGGTTGATAGATGTGCTGCGGTTATACCAGCCCCATTTTTCCGCGGCCTGGCAGCAGAGGTCGAATGCATCGTCATAACTACCCTCGACCTGAATAACCCGGGCGCCATACAGTAGCAGTTGGGCGACTTTTGCCCGGGGCGCTGTTTCCGGCACGAAGATATAAGTATCAAGACCAGCCAGGGCGGTAAAAGCGGACCAGGATGAAGCCGCATTGCCAGTAGAAGCGGCAGTGACGGCCCGTGCCCCTTTTTCCTGCGCTTTAACCACTGCAACGGATGAGGCGCGGTCTTTTAAAGAGGCGGTAGGGTTACGGCTGTCGTCTTTAATCCAGATTGTATCCATATCCCAGTTGGAGGCGAGTTTCGCTGCTGTATACAGCGGGGTGCCGCCGACAGCGAGGGGAAGGATCAATTCCGGTTGCTCGATCGGTAATAAGGGCAGGTAGCGCCAGTGATTGTCGAAAGATTGTTTGGCAAGCGTATCTTTGTTAAGATGCTTTCGAACGACGTCAAAATCGTAGAGCACCTCGCGGGTACCGCGAATCGGTCCGCAGGACGGGCAGGTATAATCCAGTGCACCGGGCTGAAATTCCTGGCGGCAGGAAACGCAACGTAAATGATAAATTTGATTCAAGTGAGCCCCTCCGAATGAATGGTCGGACGATTCTCGTCAATACCGGGTAGGATGTTAACATGATGAAAACAAACCAGAAAAGCAAATATATTTTATGGGGATACGGGGAAGAATATTTACATCTTAATGATGCCCGGAAGGTATGCGCCGGGCATCAAAGTTATCTAAGCAGATTAGCCGACGGTGAAATCCCGGCGGGCGGCAGTAATCGTAATCGTAAAGCCAGCAACAACGTCAATCATAGACATGATTGTCAAAATGAGAAATGTGGAATTGGCCACCATCGGCAATAACAAGAACGCGATTACATAGGAAATAAAGACAAATGTCGACAATACATGCTCAGTAATAGTAACGTTATCTGCGCTCGTGGCCTTTAAAATTTCGAGAAAAAGAATAATCAATCCGATAATTACGACAATATCCCCAATTCTCAAGCTCCACACTTGCTTCGAAGGCAACGCGATATTCAGCACTCCGTGCATCATCGGATCGCTATTCGGATTGCTGTAAAATACTGGGGTTAAAGCCATGGTGTAAATGACCAGCATAACACCAAATAATGGTAATGCTTTAACAATTTTCATTTTAATCTCCCAGGACAATATTACAATATGCCGATACGTTGGAACTACAGGTATTATTATTTTAGAAAATATCGGCCTTGTTTTTAAGTTGTTTTACGATTTTCAAAAATTAGAGTTCAATTTAGCCCCTGCCCTCTCAAGAAGGCATGATAAGATGATAGCGAAAACGCAACCTGCGGCACTGAAAAATCCTGGCGCTTTATGTAGCAATGTGCCGCGAAATTGATCACCCGTTTTTTTCCTGACCGTTAAATTCACTTTAAAACATCCTTCAATGTTATTTGCTTTAGAACACAACCAATCCGGTGTTGCGATGCCTTATTATATCCAGGATTTTGAGAACTCTATCTCGACGTTCCATTTAAAAATTTTTAACCTATTACCCCCCACAAGCGTTTCGGGAGATGAATCAGTTATGAACATCAACAAAAAGAAAGCGGAGCGGTTGACGTTCTTTTGTCAACTCTGCGATAAAAGCATCGACAGTAACATTTGCCAAACCCACGGCATCGATTTTGTTACCATCAAAAAAGTGTCTGAAAGCGAACTGCTTGCCCAGCAGGCTGCCGAAGCTGCGGAACGTAAAGCTGAGGAAAGCCGCCTGGAAGAAGAGCAGCGCGTTAATGGCATGCTCCAACTGGAGCAGCGTTCCGGGGCGGTTAATACCGGTGGTAAAGAAACGCGCATTGCCCTGGCCGGCGATCAACAACCGGATGATGATGGAGACGACTCTCTGCTACCGGTTATTCCGGATGCTGAGGACGCTGACCAACTGGCGCCTTCCGGAATGGAAGAACACTTTCAGCGAGAGTTCAATCAAAATCAAAACCAGTACGACTATCCGGATCCGCAATACGAAGATGTTGAGGCCGAACCGCAGCCGGAACCGCAGCCCGATTATTTTGATGCACCGCAACAGCCGGAATTTCAGGCACAAGAGCCCTACTTTCCTCCCACCGGGCCTGCGCCGAGCAGCAACAAGGGAATGATTTTTGGCCTGTTGACCGCACTGGCACTGGTCGCTTTAGCAGTTGCCTACTTCGCGATGGGCGAATCTCAAACACCAACCTCGCTTTACTCCGAAGCCGAGCAGCAATTCAATCAGCAGAATTACGCTCAGGCGCTGACGCTGTATAATCAATTTTTGGTAGATTTTCCAAATGATGCGTTAGTATCAATGGTAAACAAAAAAATCAGCCAAATCAACAATTTACAGGCATCGGATAATATCGGCATTAGCGAAGAATATCAGGAAGAATTCAAAGAGCTGATGCTCAAAGCAAACATTGCCTTCCAAAAGCAGCGATATATTGAGCCGTTGGAAGATAACGTAATCTCCTATCTGCGGGATGTCCTAAAAATGGATGCCGGTTACGCTCCGGCATTGGAAATGCAGCAAAAGATCGTTGATCATTATGATGCATTGGCGAATACCGCCAAAGAAAGCGGTGCTTTCGACGATGCCATCACCTACTATCGTACGATTTTAGTGATCAAGCCGAATGATGCAGCCATACTGGGTAAGATTCATGAAACCCTCACGCAAAAAGGCGAAGTTGCACCGCAATAGACAAAAAGAAAACACCATACATCCAACAAACGGGTTTGTCGCTTTCGGGCAGTAAACCCGTTTTTTTATAATTTCCCCGCATTTACTTTTTCTCTTGTGTTCCCGCATTTCACTTCTATCTTGGATGCAAGCCAGGAGCCTCATTACGATGAAGAACGCCTACAAAAGACTCGATATATTCAAATGTGTTCATGATGCTCATAAGGGGTTTGAGAGCCGGATGTCCGTGCATCATATTCTTAATCGGAAAGGTTGCTTTCCCGAGGGGTGCTTTTATTTTAAATGGGAATGCAAGCTGATGAAGCAGGGGAAAAAATGCTACCGCGGCTATAATTATATGGGAAAAAATTGCAGCGGCTGCCGGTATTTCCTGGAAGATAAAGTCCATAATCATCCGGAAGTGCAAATCCCTGATACGGAATATCAGGATTTCCTGCTGGAGCTTCGGCATTTTGAGGATTGGCTGGACGATCATATCAATCGGGAACATGAGATTTATGGCACCGTTGATGGCGTAAAACCGTTGTTCCGCAAGCGGGTGTATGGAAATGGAGAGTCCTTTTCCTTTGCCGGTTTTTTGTTG
>JAUIFT010000300.1 GCA_030430345.1 Calditrichia bacterium
CATGCCTCTTTTACCCTAAAACATTGAAATCTGAGTTACTAGGAAAATAACACCAGTCGTCTGGTCGTTGCTGGTTTTATTAATTGAATCGCAGAAAACCGGGCGGCGCTTATCTCCCTTTCATGACTATCAAACAGGTGATAGTGTCAAATGCTCTCAGAAAGATCCGAAAATATCGCGAGTTTCGATTTAGTAATTGTTAGTCCGCATTTGGGAGATGGGGGCTCTCAACGGGTGATAACAACTCTGGCGAACTATTGGAACCGTTCCGGCAGACGAATATGCGTCATCACCCTTTTTCGGGATAAAGCCGTTTATGCACTGGATGAAGGCGTTGCCCTTATCAACGTGCAACAAGGCTATTCACATAAACTGAATCCGTCATCAGCGTCAATCTTTCAAAAAGTTAAAGGTGTTTTGTGGGGCGGATTACGCTTGATGGGATTGGATGCGCTCTTCGGAAAATACTATCATTATTATAATCTGATCATTTACCTGCGAAAAACATTAACGCTGTATAAGTCAGATGTTGTGCTGTCTTTTATCGGATCAACAAATTTAATGACAATTCTCGCCTGCCGGGGATTGGGACGCAAAGTAGTGATCTCTGAGAGAAATGACCCGGGACGCCAGCGCCTGGAGCAGCCGTGGGATTGGTTACGGTCAGTTTTGTATAAACGTGCGGATATTGTTACTGCAAATACAAGGCATGCCCTGGAAACGATGCGCCAGTATGTGCAAGCGGAAAAACTGGTATTTGTCCCTAACCCTTTGCTATCGAAAAAAAGTAAAAATGATCTGCGCACGATCTCGGAAATCGATGGCCCTTTTATCTTAACGGTAGGGCGGCATCATCCGCAAAAGGCTCAGGATGTGCTGTTGCAGGCATTTCAGTTACTGCCGAAAACAATGGCGCACTGGCAATTGGTATTAATGGGACAAGGGGAATTAACCAGCCAGTTACAAGCATTATCCCGGGAACTTGGGATTGCTGAAAGAGTTCTCTGGCCGGGACAGGTAGAAAATCCATTTTCATACTATCGCTCTGCTTCAATCTTTGCTTTACCTTCCCGCCATGAAGGTATGTCAAATGCTTTATTGGAAGCAATGCACTGCGGTTTGCCAGCGATTGTCAGTGATGCATGTCCGGGGTCTCTTGAGCTGGTAAAAAATAATATAAACGGTTTAGTAATACCGGTTGATAATCCACAGGCACTGGCAAATGCTATTGTGCGTCTGGCTGAAGATAAAAACCTGCGAAACTCTCTGGGAGCGGCTGCAAAGGCAAATACCGCTGATTACAAATTGACGACAGTTCTCAAGAAATGGGAAACGGTGCTGGGGATATGAATTTAAAGCTTTTGAAGAAATTTAGTTTAAGCAAAATTAACGAGGCGATAAAACGCTATAAAGAAGTAGCGTTTTGGATAACCTGGGATGGGTTATGGCGCTACCGGAATGCTGCGATCGTTACGGTCGTTTTTAGCTTTCTGGGGCTTGCCGGTGAGGTTGGCACCTATACAGTTATATATAAATATGCCAGCCTGTTGGAGAGTGATCAAACCCTGATGCTGTTTGGTTATGAACTGACAGCGCGCACTTCCAGTGAGCTACTCATTGTCGTTGCAATTGCGATGTTTATATGCTCCGTGATGTCTGCGCTGGGATTTTATTTCTCGAAAAAATATGCGCTGAATATCTGGAAGGCCTATGAAATTTTTTGTGCCCGCCGCATAACCATTTTGAGCAGCTATTTACCGCATCCATCCAGCCCGCTTGCTTCGGAGATGTTTTCCAAAGCGAATGTCCGTATGGCGACGAAAAAGGAAGCGCGCTATAGCGGGAGGGTATTGTTTCATATTCTGAAAATGGTATTACCGGTTTCCCGGGTGTTCGCCAGTGTTATTGTGATGTTCGCGACGAACTGGTTTTTTTCATCAATCATCTTTGCTTTGCTACTTGCAGCGCAAATTTTTCTTTATCGCCTGAATGTAAAGGTTTCGAAAAGCTCCCGTTCTTTTGAAATTTATAATAAAGATTCTAACCAGGAACGGAATCAATTAATGGCCCATATCTGGACCAGTCCGGTTCCGCTTAATAAAAAGCACCCGTTACTAACGGTGAATGATGAAGAGAGTTTAGTCCGGAAAAGTATGACGGAATTTTTAAACCGTCTGCTAATAAAAGAAAAGACTTCTCTGGTGGTAAACTTGTTGACCGCTGTTTCTTTGCTGCTGATTTTGCTGGTTGCCGGGGTAGGGATCATATCCGGGCAGTGGCGTTGGAGTCTTTTCCTGATTTACGTGGCTTCGCTGCGTTTCTTTCTCGGTAGTTTAATGCAGGCCAGTACTTCGTTAACCGTAATCAGCCGCTATTATCCATATATCAAGGGATATTGCCGTTTTGTAAAAGATGCCCAGGCGGCTGTCGTCGCCAAAAACGCCAATTTATCCGCAACACCGGTTGTTTTAAAGGTGCCCTCTGTAACTGGTCGTCAGAATTCTCTTCGGTTGCATTCCGGTAATAATGTTTATCTGGTTCATCCCGGTCTGGCGGATCGTGATTTGCTAAAAATGTTCCACGAGAAAACGGAAACGACCACTCAGTTTGGCATTTACGGTTTTGCTGGCAATGAAGTGTTCCGGGAAAATAGTTTGCGTAAATGCCTGGGATTTCCTCAATCTTTTAGCAGCAAGGAAGTGAATGAAATTCTGGAAGACATGATCGTTTGCGATCCAATTTTGGAAGCGATCTTTTCGGCAGGCTACACGGCGAACCTGTTGCCGGATACCGGAATAAGATCTGCCGGTATCGATTTGGATGCGATTATCAGTGAGCAAAAGATCGCGGAATTGCCGGCAGAAATTAAATATGGCTTAAATATGCTGGCGGCGATCCTCAGCGGCCGTCCGGTTATTTTTACCTACAATGATGGCAGCGGTTACTGGCAAGACCACTTTATTCAGTATTTCCGCATAAAATACGGCGATCGCCTGATTGTGGAAATCCGGGACAAAGTGCCGGAAGACCTATCGGAAAATGCCACAGTCATCTTCTCCAATGGGGAAGCATTAACCGGCTGGGCGCGGGGACGCTCCTTAGTCATCGATCCGGAGTTAGCCCGGGAAAATGTCGAATTATCCTCGATACCATTACACATACTTTACGGGGATTACGGGGGAAGTGATGATTAAAACGATAATTTAGAATAAAGGATTACCAGTTCCGAACAGGCAGGGAAGCCAGGATGGAAAATGAACGGATTCATTTAACGAAAAAACCTTATCGGATTGTCTATATCGCCGGTGCCGGCAGAAGTGGTTCTACCTTGCTGGGACGGCTGCTCGGTGGACATCCCCAGGCGTTTTTCCCCGGGGAGTTAAAAGTTTTCTCGCCGACGAAAAAGTTGCGCGGAAAACCGGCACGGGAAAACCGGCGCTGCGGCTGCGGCGTTAATGCCAGCAAGGATTGCACTTTCTGGCAAGCGGTAACAGCTTACCTGAAACAACACCATCAGCTCGGATTGTGGGCCAACCTTGAAGTTCACAACGGAGATACTTCAACATTCCGCACCCATAACCTTGCCTTATATGATGCTGTTCATGCGATCAGTAAAGCCACTTATATTATTGATTCCTCAAAATCCCACAGCCGCCTGGAAAAGCTGATAGCCAGTCAACTTTTTGATATCCGGGTGATATACCTGCAACGAAATCCCTATGGGGTCGTGTATTCCAACCTCAAGCTTGGGCGGGATCTTCGCTACTATTCCCGCCATTATGCCCAGAATTACTACCATACCCGTAAGCTGCTGAAAGGGCATGACCACTATTACGTTCGTTATGAGAAGCTTGTTGAAAATCCCGAAAAAACCATAGAAGGTATTATGAACTGGCTTGGTTTATCATATACTTCCGCCCAGTTGAACTGGAGAGATTCAGTCTTTCACATTATTGCCGGCAACAAACCACGGATGATCAATGCGCAACAAATCTCCCCTGATAACAGCTGGCGTAAGCAACTGACAATCAGAGAAAAAATACATATAAGCCGGCGCTCATTGCCGGGGTATATGGCGAATATCTGGCGGTATGAAAAAAAGCCGGCCTTCTTGCAAAGGAAGGCTTTATGAAACTGATACGGAAAACAATTATACCAGCGCTGACCATTCTCTGGCTGTTTACGTTGCTTAATCTATTCGTACGAGAGAGTTTCCCATTTTCCCATTTTCCCATGTATTCGAAGTTCTCTGATTTCACTTACTACGTTTTTATTGCGGATGAATTTGGTGAGCCGGTCCCATTGCGGGAAAATTTTGGCATTCGCACAACCTTTCTGAAAAAAATATATATCACCGAGGTTCGTGCGCTCAATCCGGATGGGATTGCCATGCGCGAATTGCCCCAGTCATTACTGAATGAAGCGGGCAGTCGAGTGCTGGAAAGAGTACGGTCCTTTCCCGGTGCGCGTAAAGCTGCCAATCAAAAATTTGAGCGAATTCAGCTTTATCAGGTTAATGTGACGCTTGAAAAAGGGCATATTCGCCGGAAAAAATTCTTAATAGCGGAGGTAAGGCAGAATGAATATCTGGCAGCCGGTTGATTACGCCGCCTTCGAAATATTTTTTATGAAACTGGGGTTCGCCTATGTGCTCTACGGTGTGTTTTCCAGTAACATCGCTTTTAGCTCTCAGCCCCGCCCGATCGGCATTGCCCGGGCTGTTAATTTGACCTACTTCTCTCGGCCGCAGGTCAACACATTTATGGTTGCAGCCGGTTATCTGGCTTTACTGCTTTACCCGGTCAATATTGGCACGTTAGCAGTCTTGCCTGTGTTGTTTGCCGTACTCTTTATTTT
>JAUIFT010000301.1 GCA_030430345.1 Calditrichia bacterium
TAATACTTACGATTGGATTAATGCACATGAATTAGCGCATCAGTGGTTTGGCGATCTGATTACGATGAAGCGCTGGTCTCATATTTGGTTAAATGAAGGTTTCGCTTCTTATGCCGAAGCACTTTGGCGGGAGGCTGCCTATGGACATAACGCTTATCGGGTGTATTTGAATTCGCAAGATCCGGGGTACTTTTCCGGGAGTTTATTTGTGCAGGATTCCACCAATATTAGCGCGCTGTTCAGCAATACCGTTTATGATAAAGGTTCCTGGACTTTGCACATGCTCCGTGGCGTATTGGGAGACTCGCTTTTCTTCGCTGCATTAAAGCAGTATGCCACCGATCCTGCCCTGATGTATGGTAATGCAATAACCGAAGATTTGCAGCAAATATGCGAAGCGGTTTCTGGCAGAACGCTTGGGTGGTTTTTTGAGCAGTGGGTGTATCGCCCCGGCCGGCCGGATTACAAATTTGACTGGTCTTCTGGCGAAATAGCCGGCGGATTTCAAACCCATTTAACAATTCAGCAAAATAACGCGCTGCCGTATAAAATGCCTTTGGCAGTGATTTTGTCCGGTAGTGGAATGGAGCGCCGTTTCACTTTGTGGGATAGTCTGTCTGTGCAATCTTTCGATTTACCAACGACATTTCAGCCGGTATCGCTGGAGATTGATCCGGAAAACTGGGTGTTGAAATATTTGGAAAGAATCACCGGACTAAATGACGATGGGCCGGACTTACCGTCAACATTTGAAGTGATGGCTAATTACCCCAATCCATTTAACGGCGAAACGACCATTCGTTTTTACTTGCCAGCTGAAAAGGAAGTCACTTTAAAGGTCTATAATCTTTTAGGGCAATTGATTTATGCTGAAGAGAAAAGAGTGTTCTCTCCGGGATTTGGTGAATTCCATTGGGCGGGAATCGCTAACAGTGGTGAGGAAATTGCCAGCGGAATCTATCTGTTTCAGGTCAGCACCGGGCGGGAAGCGAAGACTGGAAAAATGATGATTTTGCGGTAAGATGCATCGGAATAGCGGTTTAATGGTTTAACACGGACTGATATACTTCAACAGTATCCTGCGAGATTTTCTCCCAAAGGAAATGCTTGGCGATATATTGTTTTAGTCTCTCATCCTTTCGGGCGTTGAGCGCTTTTTCGATGCCGCAGCGAATATCGGCAATGCTATACGGATCAACGTATTCAGCCATATCGCGGAAATAATCTTTAGTGCCGCCATGCGGAGTAATAACGATTTTGGCGCCTGCCAGCGCCGCTTCCAGTGCGGCCCGCCCGGGGGTTTCAAACTGCGATGGCAGCACAAAAACATCACAGGCCGCAAAGGCGGAAGCCAGCATCGGGGATTTATTCGGCAAACCTTCAATTAATAATAGATTCTTATTCTTCCGGGTTTCCGCCAATATCGCTGCTGTTTCCCCGGTATTCAGCACCCGGGTTATCAGCACAGCCGGATGGTCGATCTGCGCCAATGCCTTAACCAGGGCCAGCATGTTTTTCCGATGGGGACCGATGTGGCCGACATTTAGAATGAAATTTTCAATGCCATATTCTTTTCGAAACAATGCGGGATCGGCGTCGAGAAATTCCCGGGAAACACCATTATGAATGACCCGGATTTTTTCTTTAGGAATCCCCATTCCCCGCGAGATGATATTGCCCTCTTCGCTGGTGTTGGGGAGCACCATTTCCGACCAGTCGCAAATATCCCGGGTAAACCCGAAGTCCCACCACATTCCCCGCATCAAGCGGCGGCTGATTTTATCTACCTCAGTAATTGTGCGGATAAAGGCGGGGGAGCGCCGGGAATAAAAAATGGTATTCACCACGAATTTCCTTTTCCAGGTTTGCAGCAAGCGGGCGATGTTATAAACCGCAAAGTTCGCGGAAAAAAGATGCACCAAATCGCAATCGAGAATTTTTTTCCGATCCTGCCAGATATTCAAATACTCGACAGTTACACCCATCGCTTCCAGGTGTTTTTTAGTGGCTTGCATTTTAACGTAGGGGCCGCCCCCGTACAATGGCACTCCCTCATGGGTGGCAAAAATTATTTTCATTGTTTCGATTTCCCATAGTACCAGGTTAAGTCGTGAACCAGCATTTGTTTGGTATATTTGCGAAGCCTTTGCGGAAAATATGGCCGTGGCAGTTGCATGGGCGCCAGGGGAATAGCGTCCTTCTGAAAAGGATACTTCGAATTGAGCAGTGCCAGCTGGGAGCGGCCATCCGGATAGTCTGTGATCGCAGCAATATCCTTCCCGAAAGAGCCGTATTCAATTTCAATTTTATCTTTATTCAAATGTGCCTGCCAGGAAAATGCCTGTCGTTTGTGCCACCATTCGGCATAATCACCAAGGGAGATCGCCGGCAATCCTTGCGTCTGTACTTCCCGGAAAAGTGACTCGAAAACACTCCAGCGCTGTTGGCCAGGATGATGATAAAAGATCGCGGGCTCCCGGGCATTCACCTTTTCCGTCAATCGGTTCAGGTAGTAGGCTATCATCTGTGCCTCCGAAAAGCGGGCCCAGCGTAAGCGGCCAATGCTAATTGGATGTATCGGGATTTGCAATACTTTACTGAAATGACCATTCACATAAGGATAAAACGGGAGGTCATCAAAACCAAGGCTGAATTCGGACGCATACCGGAAGCCAAATTCCTCGACAAGTTCACCGAGCGCCGGGTGCCATTCCCCGTAGGGAGCAGCATAGCCGCCGGGGTGAATGGCATTCTGCTTCAAAAGTGCCAGTCCGGACTGAAAATCTTTCTTATTCCGCTCATGCCCGGGGAAAATGCGATGGCGGTAACAATGATAGGCGATTTCCTGATCTTTCATTTCCGCAAATTGGGAAAGCCGGCTCTCCGCCGAACGGGTTTCCACAAACCAACTGGCGGGAATATTATACTGCCGGCAAATCTGATAGAGTTTCTCGATATCTTTCCCTTCAGCAAAGTCTGTATCAATCCGAAAAGCGAAGAGGCTGGCCTCTGCCCGGGGAAAAGGGGAAAGATGCACAAACGGTAAGCCGCGATAATGAAAAAGGTGTCTTAAGCCCATTTGAACGACCCGGCGGATCCCCTGCTTACCGATACGGGCAACCCGTTCCGAAGGGAAACGCTCGCCATTTCCCGGGGGGAAATTGACCCGGCGAATCCCGTAATCAAGTACGGCATCGATGAATCCGGAAGGCAATATTAAGATCCGCCCTTTGCCGATGGCGTTAAGAGCAGTAACCGGTTTACCACCCTGGCGGGAGAGGTGTGCGGCATCTGTAGGCACCTGGCATAGCCGTTGAATATCACTCACCGGGATATTGCCGAAAATGGCATCTGCTTCAGCGTAAATATATTGCAGGTAGCGGCGCTGTACCGGAATCCCAAATAATTCTTTCGCGGTATCGGCTTCCATCATCGCAGCACCGCCGTTACTAAGATATTGCTGGAGAACTTCCCGATGCCCGGCGCAGTTTTCGCGGGAGACAATCCAGACCGCGGTTTCGCGTGGATCCGTGCGGCTGCTGCCAATCACCTCCCAGGGGATGCCGATCTGATCCAACAATAATATCCAGGCAGGAGTGTCTGCGGTTATGGTGATATTCAGCTTCAACGGAATGCGCTCCGGATATAATCGAACTCCGCTTTCCGCACGCCGCTGAACCAGATCGTTAGCGGCATGGCAATGAAGAGAACGAACAGACAGTTAGTTATCCAATTAAATTGCCAATAAAAAAGCAACGGTAGGAATGCGAGAAATACCAATGCTATCGGTGGAATAATATAACGGAATAACGGCGGCTGAAGGCGCTGGCGGATCTGCCAGGTCATTATAAGCATGGCTGTCAGCTGGTAAAGAACCATGGCAAGGATAACCCCGGGAATATCCAAAAATCCTTTTAAGGGATAAATAGTTAGCAGCAAAACCAGCAAGCCGCCAACGAAAGCAGCGGTAAATATGCGGTCCGCTTTTAAGCCAATTAAGGTATAGCCGACAACGGAGTTGATCATCGAAAGAACAAAATAAACCGTCATAATTTGAAAATACGGCACTGCCGCCAGATATAAATCGCTGAAGATCACAGTAACCAATACTTCTGCGGATACGATCGCCAGCATACTGATCGACAGGGCAATAGCGACTACAATTTTTGCACTGCGCCGGACAATGCCTGCTAATTGTTCCGGCTGTTGTTGCGCACTATGGCTGATCGCCGGAAAAAAGACGCTGTAAAACATGCGGTCGAAGATCAGCAGCAGCAAGGTCAGCCGCAGGGCCGCGCTAAATACGCCGACCTCATCAGCGCTTGCTGTCCATCCGAGGTAAATGATCGGGAATTGAATAACCAGTTGGGAAATGGAACTGACCAGCCCCAGTGGAAATCCTTGTTTCAAAAGGGTTAACGGCCGAAATTTTCGAAAACGAAAGCTGAGCGGAAAATTAGCTCTTTTAAATAATAGCCATAAAAAAATCATCTGAACAACACCGCCGCTAAACCAGCCCCAGGCAGTCAGTAAAGTGTCGGCCGGCTGTTGCACCCAGATAAGGATGAAAATCAGGTAACTAACCATCCCGAGGGCTTTCCCGGTAGCAATGGCGCCCATTTGCTGTTCGCCCTGGAAATACCAGTCTGGCAAAAGCGTTGAGGGAAAGAGGAAAAACATATAAATGATGCTGATTTCCAAGGCCAGCTCGGAGGGGGCAGTGAGCGGAATAATAATCATCGCAGCGACAAACGCTATAATGGATAATAAAAAACGGGTGGTGAAAATCTGGCCGGCAAATTCACCGGGATTCTGATCCTTTGCCGCGATATGCCGGGTG
>JAUIFT010000302.1 GCA_030430345.1 Calditrichia bacterium
CAAGAGATCAACCGCGAGTTTAACACCATCGGGTCAAAAACCAATCAAATCGAAGTCAGCCGCGCGGTCATCGAAGCGAAGAACGAGCTTGAGCGCATCCGCGAACAGCTACAAAACGTCGAGTAACCGCCATCGTCTCGCGACGAACACGCGCCCTCCATTCCTGCTATGCAAAACGTCCAATCGATCCGTCCCGCACTCCCTGTTTCTCGCCGGAAAGCCCTTCGCCGGAAAGCAGATCGGTAAAATTTTCATAATAGGTGTGCCAGTCGTTTTCAGAAATGGTTGCGAAATTTTCCTGCCAGTCGTTCAGGACATTCTCCACCCAATGCTTCTCATCCGGGGAAAAACCCTGGTATTTTTCATTGGAAAATACCTGCGGGAGCAATTGAATGGTGCCAACCGCGCTGGCCGGCATCAGCAACATCGCCCAGTATGCTAAATTATCCAGTGCTGGAGAAATTGCCGCAATTTCCACATTACCGGCTTGCCAGCGCTCATGCAGCTGCTGGCAGTAGCGTCCGGCGACATCCTGGAAAGCCACCTGGCGAGTCTCCGAGGCCTGGAAGCCACTTTCGATATCGCTTTCGACAGCTTTTACTTTCAGAATTGTGAGCATATCGAGAATGTTTTCCAGCCCACTGTCTTCCGCTTCATCAACGACAGCATTGATGTAGGCTGGCAACATGGCAAACATCTTTTCGACAATCTCTTTATCTTCAGCGCTAAAGGATTCCCCTTCACCCTGTAAGTGATTAAATAACTGAAGGATACGATCTGCCGGCTGTTCAATGCCGGGATAGCCGTGTATCTTACCGAGGTCTTTCATTCCCTTCAGGTTTTCGACAAGTTGGGCAGCGTTGCCACTATTGGCGGGATCGTTCCGTAACACATCGATTAAAGCCAGGGCCTCTTCGCCATAGGATTCAACTTCGCTAATCACATATTCGCGCAGATCAAGACGCCGCTGTTTTTCCTCATCGCTCATTGCCGCTGAACGTTCCGGCTTATTCGGACGTTCGTTGACGCTTTCTACAATCGCGTCAAGTTCCTCGGCCGCTTCTTCTTCAACTGCGTCAACATCAGATAAAGCCGCTTCTGCCTCGTCAAACATTTCTTCAAAGGGTTTTTCTTCCGTGTCGCCACTATCGGCAAATCCCTGGGCTTCCGTCACTGCTTCATCCGCAGTATCAGCAAAAATTTCTGTGAAGTCATCTGTTTCATCGGCAGTTTCCGCGGGCGCTTCCGATATCGCCTTGTTGTAAATTTCTGTCAACGAATCGTAGTGCTCGACCAGCATGCCGGAAAAGAGGAATACCCACTGACTGAGCATCGGGGTAAAATTCATCATAAACGCGTCAACGTCATCGCTGGCGGAGACGGTGGATATTTCCCGGGAAATTTCACTAAATCTTGTCGCACGGGGATCGGGCAATTCATCCTGAATCAAATCGGCAACCGCCGGATTTTCATAGATGCCGTTGAGGCAATTCACAAACACATCCTGCATTTCCGGGGGTAGATCCGATTTGCCGGACTGAATTTTCTCATTCACGAGATGCTGGCAATACTCAACCAGAGAAACCGCCGTGTCATCTGCTTCGACAGGCGCAGCCGCGGTTTCCACGGAGGCAGGTGCCGCTGCTGCTGCATCTGCCGCAGAGAATTCTGCGTCGATTGCCGCTTTCCATTCTTCCTGTTGGAGAAAAACCTGGAAAATTTCCAGAAAATCTTCTGTATATGTATCGACCTTTTGCAGGGCATCTTCCGCAGATACAGCATGCAGCTGATCAAGAATATCCGAAAAGAAAATCGCCAGATCACTGGTTTGCTGGGAACCCGCCAGTTTCTCAATACTCTCCTGGGCATCGGCGTCAAAATCCAGGGTCTGAAGTAGCTTTTCCAGATATTCCCAGGATTCCGGAGTGTAAGATTTTTGCCCATTTTTATGGATATTGCTGATTAATTCGTTGAAATAAAATGTTTCGAAGTTTACGGCTGTAGTTGACTTCATATAGAAACCTTGCTTGGTTTAATTTCTCAGACTTACATTTTGTGGTTCGTCGTCACCTTACTCAGACGGAATTTGGAAACCGCCGTGTTCAACATTCGGGAGAGCGTTTCCATCTGCTCTGCCAGTTTTCGGGATTGTTTGGCGCCAATGGCCGTCTCCTTAGCGATTGTCGCGGTTCGCTTCATTGCCTCGGCAATATCGGAACTGGACTTCGCCTGCTGTTGGAAAGCTCCTGAAATTTCTGTGATAGATTGTGACGAATCTTGAACCATTTCAATAATTTCTTTTAACGCCGCCCCCGCTTCATCTACATAGTGGGTACCGCGTTCCACTTCATCCGTGCCCTTTTCCATGGCCACAACGGCCTCTTTGGTGCCAGCCTGGATCGTTGCAATAATCGCAGCAATATCTTTCGCTGCCTGGCTGGAGCGCTCTGCCAGCATGCGAACTTCGTCTGCAACGACTGCAAATCCTCTGCCAGCTTCTCCGGCACGCGCTGCTTCAATTGTCGCATTTAGCGCCAGGATGTTCGTTCGTTTGGCAATATCACTGATCACCTCAATAATCTCACCAATCTGAACCGAGCTTTCACCCAGTGCCCGCACCCGCTGGGCGGTTTCCTGAACGCGATCGCTGATGCTATGCATACCTTCAGTCGATTTTTTCACAACTTCCGTGCCGGCCATCGCGACCTGTGCTGCCCGGCGGGCAGATTCGGCGGCCTGCGACGTTCGTACGTTAGCATATTCAAGCAGATCGGCCATTTCCCGGGCCGCATCGTAAGTAATTTCATTTTCCTTGGCCTGGGTGTCTGCCCCGCGGGACATGCCTTCGGAATTAACGAGGATTTCCCGGGTAGAACGGGAGATTTGATCTGCTGCACTTTTCACATCACGAATCAGCGTAGACAAATCCGCGACCATCAGATTAAAGGAATCGGCCAATGCCCCCAGGGTATCCGCAGTCACTTCCGCGCTAACGGTGAAATCGCCATCTGCGGCGGCGGAGACGATGCTCAGCAGACTGGTAATATTCTTCTGCAGGCGATCCCGGTCAGCTTCCGTTTCGATTAAGCCTTCCAGTTTTTCCAGCATCAGGTTTAATGCGTGGCCAATTTTTTCCAATTCATCCTGGGTTTGCATCTCCAGGCGAAGGTGATAGTTCCCCTCGGAAACCTTATTGACAAAATCGACATAATGATCGATGGGACGAGTGACCATCTTGGAAAGAATAATGCTGCAAACGCCGCTGATAATACCGGCGACAATCAGGTAAATAAAGAAATAGAACCAGACGGAAGGCATTGCTGCATCCAGTTCTGCAGCGGCAATATCAATGCGGGCAACCGAGCGAATTTCTTTATTACTATCGAAAATTGGGGTTAAGACGGCATAGACATAAGTATCCCCTTCCACAAACTCCGGTATATAAACCGGCTGATCGGGATTGGTTAATAACTGCAACAAACCGTCTTTCATGGTTTGATTCAAATTTGCATTGGTACCATAACTTGGCGGAGGGTTGTCGGTATTGTAAAATACCTGCCAATTATTGTTTCGCATGAGAACCCAAATGGTTTTTACCCCAAATTCGCGGCCATCGCCCGGGGCAAAGACATTATAGATGCCCTCTATCTGCTCTTTCAGTAGATCGGCTTCTTCATTAAAATCCGAATTTACCGACAATACTTTTCGGATGTTCTCTCCCAGCGGTAATTCCGATATAACATTGCCAATTTCCAGCAATTGTGCGATAAACCGCTCTTTCACCGCACCGACTTCAGATCGGTACGACTGAAACGCAACAATGCCCAATACCAGAAAACAGATCGTAAAGAGCCGGAAAAAGAACTTCCACTGAAGTCCTATATAATTGCGTTTCATTAAGTCACCTTAATTAAGAATGGGCTAAAATTTGTTTTGTCTTGAACACACTATCAAGATCCAGAATATGGATCAAATTCTCTTTGCCTTTGTAATTCAGCACACCCTGCAGGTATTTTTCCATTTGTTTTGAGACCAACCCCCGGGCCATTTTAATTTCGCCGGGGAAATATGGTACAACACTGTGGATTTTATCGACAAGGACGCCGATGGCGAATTCCGCGACATCATCCAGTAAAATTACCATGTCATCGGGTTGTATATGCTTTGAGGGAAGTCCCAGGATTGGGGAAACATCGACCAATGGAAATATTTCGCCTCGGAGGTTAAAAACGCCACTGTAAATTTCTACACTATTTGGCAATGGTGTGTATCGTGGCAGCGAGATCACCTCGCGAGATTTCATAATATCCAAACCGTATAACTGCCCTGCCAGCTCGAAAACCGAGAGGCGTTCCATTTCCTGTGCGCTTCGGCCGTTTTGAATAGACATTTTGCCTTTCTACCAGCAATCACCCTTACTGCTTGATCAATTCTTTGATTTTTCCGACAAGTTCTTCATCTTTAAAAGGCTTCGGAATGAAATCATCCGCTCCTAGCTGCTTCGCTTTGCTGGTTTCCCGCGGGGTGTCCTTTGCGGAGAGCATCACCACCGGAATCTGCTTGCTTGCTTTAATGGCTTTCAACACATCCAAACCGTTTACATCTGAAAGCATGATGTCGAGGATAATAATATTCGGCGTATTTTCGTCCAGGTAGGAAAGTGCTTCTTTACCGGTCGCAACAGAAATAATGTTGTAGCTTTCGTTTTCTAATGCAATTTCAACCATTTTACGAATCACGACGCTGTCATCCACAACCAGAATCGTCGGGGCGGTTGCCACATCGACAGCAGTTGCTTCATCAACCGGCGGGGCGACTTCTTCGACTGCGT
>JAUIFT010000303.1 GCA_030430345.1 Calditrichia bacterium
ATTCTTGTGCGGTGTGGCAGACTTGCGCGATTTTTTTGATGACATATGCTCCTCCGTGATTAAAGTCCTTTTTACTGCAGAAAACAGAAAAAGTTACAGCTACCATAGGTTATTTATTTTATTATAAAACAAGATGTTATCAGCGGGGATACGTGGCATTTTTTCGAATATTTTTGTTGTTGGGTTTATACTGCAGAACCGGTCAAAAATACTTTTTTAATCGCAACAAATCAAGAAATTTTTCATCAAAATCGCAATGTTTTATGACACAATCTGCGAATTTATAAACTGGATTTTTTTTGGCAAATCGATAACTAATTGACTGCAAACAAGTTACTAAAAATATTTTTCTGAGCACTTTTTTTCACATGCCTATCGTCCGATTATTCCTCTGCAAAAAATGAAAATGTCAAGGAAAAAATCTTTTTGAAGGCAACTAATTATTCCCAGTCGAGTTAGGTGGATTTTCCCTTCATTTTCCTCCTGTAGGGGGCATTTTGACAGCTATCACTTGTGAAATCAGCCACAAATATTTTGGGAAAAATTTATACTTTTCGGATGGCAAACACTAATTTTTCGGCGATTGGCGAATCTCCTCAAGTGCGACAATTTTTCAACTTATTGCCGAATAAAAAATCTGTCCTATTGAACCAATATTGATCCGATTACGAATAAGTAAATAGGAATCGACGAAAATTCTACGATCATGCTTTCGGTTTAGAGTCTGCAAACTCTGCCGGGCATACGCCCAAAAAATTTTCCTGGAGCGAATATGGGAAAGCAATATTACATCAATACCAAATTTTTAATGGGGATTATCTTATTATCTACCGTTTTGGCGATTGCGCAAACGCCTCCTGCTGTTATGATTAAAGATAGTCAAAATGGCCGGTCCCTCCCCCTCGGTTTACACGAGCTGGATATCAACGTGCAGATTGTTGGCAACATTGCCACAACGACCATGACCATGACTTTTCACAATGAGCTGGACAGGGTGCTGGAAGGCCAACTCTATTTTCCGTTGGGAGAGGGCCAGACGGTTTCCCGCTTTGCCATGGATATTAACGGCAAGCTGCGCGAAGGCGTCGTTATCGAGAAGAACCGTGGGCGGCAAATATTCGAATCAATTGTTCGCCAGGCGATCGATCCCGGCTTGCTGGAATACACCAGCGGCAACACCTTTAAATCCCGGATCTATCCGATTCCCGCACGCGGTTATAAAAAAGTGCTCGTTGCCTACGAGCAGGAATTAAGCAGCAATGCGGTTGGGTTCATCTATCAACTTCCTTTACGTTTTCAGGAGAAAGTTGAACGGTTTTACCTGAAGGTGGAAGTTCTCAAGCAGCCATTACAACCGCAATGGAATCAGCTGAATGAGATGTCCAATCTAAAATTTAACCGCTGGCGGCAATCATTCCTTGCCGAGGCAGAGCAATGGTATTATCTCCCTGACAAAACAGTATCATTTACTGTTCCGAAGATAAAGGATCAGCCCCGTTATTTTAAAGAAATTCACCAGGGAGAAAAATGGTTCTACCTCACGGTTACTCCACCGGCGGTGAGTTTGCCGGAAAAAGAGCTACCGGAAAAGATCTGCCTGCTCTGGGATGTATCCGGCTCTGCTGCCGGCCGGGATACCACCCGGGAACTGGCATTGCTCGATCGCTATTTTCAGGAAATCGGCGCTGCGGAAATTACCCTGGTCACCTTCAGTAACGAGGTTCATGCAACAGAAAAATACCAGCTGCGAAAAGGAAAGTGGTTCGCCTTGCGACAACGGCTGCTTTCCATAAATTATGACGGCGCCACCCAGTTCGGCAGCCTGAACCTGAAAGATTACCGCTGCGATGAATTTATCCTTTGCAGCGATGGAATTTCCAACTTTGGCGAAGACAGATTTATTCCCGGTAATGCCCCGGTGCAGATTATCAATTCCCAGGTAAGTGCGGAACATGGTTATCTGAAAAACATTGCGAATCAAACCGGTGGACATTACCTGAACCTGGAAAACTTAACGCTCGAGGAGGCGCTGCGCCGCCTGCAATATCTCTCACTAACTTTTCTCGGCGCCGATTATAGCAAGGACGAGATTAGTGAAGTTTACCCCGCACAGCCGGAGATCGTTTCCGGTGAATTCTCAATAGCCGGCAAACTCCATGATGAGCGGCCAAACATTACATTGAAATTTGGTGTGGGAAAAACGGTTTATCATCGCATTTATCTTGCCCCGGATTTCTACGGGGATTATGCTACGAACGGATTGATCCAGCGTATCTGGGCACAGAAAAAAATCGCCGGCCTGAATATTCACCCGCAAAAAAATCGTGAACAGATTACTGATACAGCGCTCAAATATGGCATCGTCACTCCCTACACTTCCCTCATCGTTCTTGATCGTCTGGAGGATTACGTCACTCACCGGATCGTGCCGCCGGCCGAAATGCGCGAGGAATATTATGCAGCAATTGAAAGTGCGGCGGAAATAGAGAAAACCAGCCGGGAAGAACATCTTGCCAATGTCCTTTCCCGATTTAAAGAACGGCAAGGCTGGTGGGAGAAGGATTTTCGACCCTTTTTTGAAAAGCCCGAACATGTTCCAACAGATAGCAGTGAGGGTATGATTGAACGATTTTCCCAGATACTTTATGGCTTAGCGCCAACATTAAGCAGCGACGATGCAGCCAGCGAAGAAATGTCAGCCGGCGCTGGCAGCGCCGGCAGTGCCGAATACCGGGCCAGCAGCCCCGGCAGCGCATCGGATGAGACTAAAAGCGCCAGCGGCGAGAATGCCCCGGCAGGTAGTATTGAACTGGCGCGCTGGCAGCCAAATACGCCATATCTTCGGGAATTATTGCAGGCAGACTCCAGCCAATGGTTGACAGTCTATTTCGCCGAGAAAGCGAAGTATTCGAACAGTTCCGCATTCTTTCTGGATATGGCAGATTTTTTTGCCGAGCGGCAACGCCCCAGCATTTCCCTGCGCATTCTTTCCAATCTTGCCGAGATGGAATTGGAAAACCATCAGCTCCTGCGTATTCTCGGCCACCGGCTCTCCCAGTCCGGTCATTTAAAACTGGCGGCAAAAGTTTTTGAAGATGTTCTGGCGATTCGGGAAGAAGAGCCGCAATCCTACCGCGATCTTGCTCTGGTGTTGAACCGCATCGGCGCGCATCAGCGGGCGGTGAATTTGCTCTACGAAATCGTCCAGCGCTCCTGGGATGATCGCTTTCCGGAAATCGAACAAATCGCCCTGGATGAAATGAATGCGATCGTCGCGCTACAGAAAGAATCCCTTGATCTTTCCGGCATCGATCCGCAATTTCTGGTAAATCTGCCATTGGATATCCGGGTCGTACTCAATTGGGATGCGGATAATTGTGATATGGATTTATGGGTTACCGATCCCGATGGGGAAAAATGTTATTACGACAATGCCCAAACCCGTATCGGCGGGCAAATTTCCCGCGACTTTACCGGCGGCTACGGGCCGGAGACCTTTTCCGCCCGGCGCGCCAAGCCGGGAAAATATTCAGTGCAAATCAACTACTATGGCAATAATCAGCAAATTCTGGCCGGGGAAACCACGGTTCAGGTGCAATTCTTTATCGGTTGGGGAACAGAATTTGTTCGCCGTCAGGAAACCACTTTGCGTCTGGCTAACGTCGAAGCAGTTATCGATGCGGGCAGCTTTTATTTTGTGCCTGGTTACGGACCGGACGTTGGGCAACATTTTGAAACCGACCGGGAAATGGAGGCATATTTTGCGCGCGTCCGTTTCGCCAATTATCGTCCGGATTTCCGAAAACTCGCCGGCCCCTGGTTACTGGCACTGCTGGCAGTTCTCTTTCTGCTCGTCCCTGCCTGGGGACGAAGAAAATAGTTCAAATTCGGAATGGCGAATTCTGAATTTGCCATTCCACCCTATTCCCAAATTTCCCTTTACCTGTTCTTAACCAGGAACAAAACAATTCGACATTCGAAATTCCGAATTGTTTCCTATTTCCCAACATTCCCCTTTCAATCCACTTAATCACTTAATATTTTATTCTCTATGTCAAAATAATTATTTTTATTGATAAGATGCTAGTGGCCGCACTCAGCGCTAATTAACCTAAGACCCAATATTTTTTACGAAGGAGCCCCTATGAAATGTCATGAAGTGGACTATCAAATTTTCGGTGATGATATGCAAATTGTTGAGGTGGAACTGGACCCTGGTGAAACAGTCGTTGCTGAAGCAGGCGCGATGAACTGGATGGAAGATTCAATACAATTCGAAACTCGCATGGGAGATGGTTCGCGCACAAATGAAGGCCTTCTCGGCAAACTAATTAACGTCGGAAAACGCGTCCTTACCGGCGAATCTATTTTCATGACTCACTTTACCCATCAAGGTAATGAAGGAAAAAGAAGGGTCTCCTTTGCCGCTCCGTTCCCCGGAAAAATTGTTGCAGTGGATCTCAGTAAAATTGGTGGAGAGCTTACCTGCCAAAAGGACTCTTTTCTCTGTGCCGCCTATGGCACCAAAGTGACGATCGCTTTCACTCGCAAGCTCGGTAGTGGATTCTTCGGTGGAGAGGGATTTATCCTGCAGAAACTCTGCGGCGATGGCAAAGCCTTTATCCACGCGGGCGGAACCGTGATCAAGAAAGAACTCAAAGGGGAAACTCTCCGGGTCGATACCGGTTGCCTCGTTGGCTTCACTCCGGGAATCAATTACGATATTCAGCGGGCCGGAAATTTGAAATCCATGTTCTTCGGTGGCGAAGGCATGTTCCTCGCCTCGTTGAGCGGACATGGCACCGTCTGGCTTCAAAG
>JAUIFT010000304.1 GCA_030430345.1 Calditrichia bacterium
GACGATGCCAACACCGCGCATCTGCCCGGCAACATAAGTGAAAGAAACAAAAATAGCACATAGCACTGCCACGACCCGGGCCGTTTTTGAATAGTAGCGTTCCGCGACAAAATCCGGCACGGTAAACTTGCCAAACTTACGCAAATAAGGCGCGAGAAGCATCGCCAGCAGCACGTAGCCGCCGGTCCAGCCCATCAGGTACATGGCGCCATCGCGTCCCATAAAAGCGATAATTCCCGCCATGGAAATAAAGGAAGCAGCGGACATCCAATCCGCACCGGTTGCCATACCATTCGCAATCGGATGGACGGATTTTGCCGCCACGTAAAAATCCCCGGTAGTTTTCGCCCGGGACCAAACCGCAATGCCGATATATAATGCAAATGTAATTCCGACGATTATCCAGGTCCATAGTTCTATATTACTCATCAATTGTTCCTCCGGTCATCAGTGTCTGTCATTGAGCGTATTAGATTTGTTCGCTTAGTCTTCGTGGACGTCATATTCACGATCCAGATTGTTCATTAACCGGACGTAAACAAAAATGAGTATCACAAAGGTGATTTCCGATCCCTGCTGTGCGAACCAAAAGCCCAGTTTAAATCCGAAGAAACGAATTGTATCCAGTTGATCGACGAGCAAAATTCCGAATCCATAAGAGACTACAAACCAGATGGCCAAAAGAATGCCCACATAAGTGAGATTCTTCCGCCAGTACTCTTGCATTTTCGACATTCAGTTTCCTCCATGTTCGTTGCGATGTATTAATTCGATATTACCAAACAATCATTGCATCAAATGCTGCTAATTAAAAAAATGCCCGTGAAACACGCCGAACACACGAAATATACGATCTTATAGAAGATAATGGTTGAATCACCAATATAATGCGATTTCGCATGATCCATGTGTTTCGCGGGCATTGGGCACTAAAAAAAATATTAATCCCGCAGATAAAGCGCGCGTCTGCTTATCTAATATCACTAAAAGAATCAAAAAAACAAATATGCGGCGAACAACAGGCGCACATTCGTAACATTTTCAATTTTACCGGACGGCCTTCCCTGGGCGTCGCAGGTTTCGCTGTAACCGGCCCGGGTAATTTCCAGCTCGGATGCGAAGCGGGCATTACCGGAGTTAAAAATCATCCGGGGCGACACTCGCCAGACGTCCTTGATGGTACATCCACGGGAAAGAGATTCTACCGGCAGATTGACTTCCGTGCCGGCGCCTCTGTTCTCCGTATAGCCGAAAAATATCCCCGGAGAAAACTTTTTACCCCCATATATTTCTCCCCAAAAGGAAAGGTTATCGATAGAGGCATAAGCGGTTGGCGTATTGCCCGCCCCACTGCCAGTACGGGTGGCGTAACCGCCGAGCATTAACATATCGTAGAGATTCTCACCGGCAATGCCTTCCAGCTTCAAAAAGACCTTACCCAGCTTTACCTTGCTATAGGCAATAAAGCTGGTGCCGCGCACGGTTTCATCTGTCTTGATGCCATCTTCGCTGAGCGCCGGACGCAATACTTTATAGTCGATACCGGCGCCAAAAACATGGGGACCGGGTGTAAATTGCAATTGATAATGTAGATTGGGTATTACAGCGTTTCTTAATGCCTCACTGCCCCCGGGGCTGGTAAAATCCCGCTGAGACAATACTGCCAGAATCATTTTTCCCCGGGCGCCAATATTTTGCTCTAGACGTGCTTGCGGGTTACGGGAAAAGGGTTGAAAAGGAACGCCGGTATTGAAAGAGACGGTACCGGGAAAAACGGCCGTTACAAACATGGGATGCCAGGTTTGGCCGAAGAGCAGAACTGTATTTGTCCAGCCGAATTTAACAAAGGCGTGCCGTAAACGCAAACCGTTAATATCCGTATTAGTTTGCCCGAAAAAAGCCCCTTCGATGACGCCGGACATCTTCGCACCGAAGGCATCTGGTGCAGTTACTGACCCCCGTATCCGGGTTTGCACCGCCAGCTGATTGAAATTTGCCGTGCTGTTTATATCCGCACCGCGACTGTCCAGCAACGGTGGTTTGGGATAGAATAGAAAATGACCTTCCCGGGCAACAGTCACCTGGCGGGAATCGAGCATGTGATCCGCTTTAATAAAGCCGCTGATTTTCAAACCAAAGTTTTCTTCTCCGGCAAACAGTGTTAATGAAATGGCAAGTATCGAAATGGTGGGTAAAAAATACCGTAACATAATAACCTCCTCTTGATTTCGTGCGCAATCCGCCATTCGCTGGCGGGAAGAGAAGGCGTTCCGGAAAAAAACCGGTTTTAGTCAATGCTTTTTTAAAGCTGGCCAATGTTTCGTCGTCTGCATCCGCTCACCAGCGATCAGGCCGGTGTAGTTCGCATCAGTCGTTACGTCTTCGGGAAGTTAGTATGGAAAAATATAAGTGTCTATAGTTTAATAAAATTCGTAGGAATGTGATTCCCGTAAAGACGATTCATGAATCGTTTTTACAATGTACGGTTATGCGAATAACGCAATTTGATTTAATCGTTAAAAAACGACAATCAAACAACGGTTTCCCCCGTGACATTTCGTGACAAACCTTTACAGCCCTATGACATCTCTCTGGAAAAGTGCCCGTAAAAACAGGTAAATACATAATAAAACTTTGAAGGAGTAGACATGAAAAATTTTAAACGCACTTTCGCCTTAACCGCCATTCTTGCTTTGTTTGTTGTAAATACTGCTGCTTTTTCCAATGGTCCGGCCGACTCAAATGAAGTGATTACCTATTCAAAAAAATCTGTTGTTAATTATAGTGAAGCGCTCAAGTCTGAAAACCCTGGTGTTGTAGAATCCGCAATTTTTTATTCGGTTAAATTCAAATTGTTTAATCCCGAGGAGATCACTACACCGATCGAAAATCAATTGCAGAATCTGGTAGCGAACGGTGAGACAGAGAGAATTCGTTACAAGGCACAAATTGCTGTAAACTTCGTACGGAATCCGGAACTGATGGAAAATATTAGTCGCGAAAATTATAAAGATACCAGTGATGTGTTTTTCAAGCTTTTGGCGAATGAGTTGGAAAATAAATATCTGGTTAAGCGCTAATGATGAAATAGATACAAGTTGCCGGCAGGTAATCCTGACCCAGAAAATAGAAGTAACCAATCCCTGATAGCGGATATCGAAGATGCATCTCGATGTCCGCTTGTTTTTTCCTACCTACATTTACTGCCAATTTCAGGCAATTTCTACTCGATTGTTACCTCGACATCATGATTTGTTACCTCAGTGTTAGAAGCATGCACCGCGATTTGATAGTTTGATATCGAGCGCGATGATGGTTTTCGAGGCCTCAGAATGGAGAAAATCTTCAGGAAGAGTAAAGCTCGCAAGTTACAGTTTTAAAATATTTCTAAAGGCCGTAATTCAGCGGCATAAAAGAAAGGATTGCGTCATGAAAAAATCCAATCGCAGTAGAGTTCTTGTTAGTTTCTTAATTCTCGTATTTTGCCACCCCCTTTTCTCCGGTGAAGAAACGGAGAAGACGCTCTACAAAATGGAATATTCGGAAAAGGCTGTGAAAAATTATAGCGAAGCGATGAAGATTGACAATGAGGGCGTGGTCGAGTCGGCAATTTTCTATTCAGTAAAACTAAAGTTACTCTCTCCGGAACTGGATACTAAGTTGATTGAAAAACAGCTGAAAGAGTTGATCCTGGATGGCGCAACTGAGCGGATTCGCTACAAAGCGCAAATTGCCCTGACATTTATCAGCAATCCGGCCATGTTGGCAAATATTGAGCAGAAAAATTATCAGGATAACAACGACGAACTCTTTCGAAACCTCGCCGATGAATTGGAAGATAAATTTTTAGTGAACCGCTAGGGAGCAAATTCTGAATTAAGTCCGGGCGGAGTACCTCTTGTGAAGCATTTGTTTCCGGAGGTGCTTCGTTCTTTTTCTTGATCGTTGTATGAACCAAATGCCATTTTTTTAATGTTGTTTCGTTGATTTACCGCCGAGAAAATTCAAGAATCTTCTCGGCATGGCATAACGAACAACGAACAACGATCATCATTCATACCGCAAGGTATCAACCGGCCGGGCAAATGCCGCCTTTATGGCTTGATATGCTACGGTTGCCAGGGCAATCGTCAGCGTCAAAGCCGCCGCGCCAAGAAAAATACTGAATGTCATCTCGCTGCGATAGGCAAAATCTTCCAGCCAGCGGCGCATTACCAAATAAGCAATCGGCCAGGCGATAAGATTGGCAAGCAGCACCCATTTACTGAAGGACTTCGATAGCAGTAGGACGATGTCGGTAATGCTCGCGCCGAGCACTTTCCGGATACCAATCTCCTTAAAGCGTTGTTCCGCGGTAAAAGCGGCCAGCCCAAACAAACCGAGGCAGGCAATGATAATTGCCAGAAAAGCGAAGGCAGAAAAGAGCTTCCCTAATTGCTGCTCGCTGCGATACATTCTTTCGAAGATTTCATCCACGAAAAAATATTCGAAGGGGGTATTGTCATACTGCTGCCAGACGGCGGTGACCTGGGCGATGTGCTCGCTAATATCCTCCGGACGCAGCCGGATAGCAATAAAGCTGTAGCTTCGTGCATCAATGTAGAAGGTCATTGGTTGAATTTGCTCGCGCATGGAACGGAAATGAAAGTCTTCCACAACCCCTACCACCGGACCGGGGCTGTAGGTCCATTCACCGGTTGCTTCGTCCCGTTCGGTTGGACGATACAATGTTTTACCCACCGCATCATTCTCCCAACCAAGTTGTTTGGCAGCGGTTTCGTTCAGGAGAAAGCCACCATTATCCCCGGCCAT
>JAUIFT010000305.1 GCA_030430345.1 Calditrichia bacterium
TCGCCCCATAATCCCAGGTTGCTGACCCCGAGATTCATTAAAAAATGCCCGCCGCCAATTTCCGAGAAAGTGCTGTCGCCATTGTTCAGGTAAAGATGCTTTTCATTTTCCGCCAGCGCGTAAAGGTCAAGAAAACCATCGTTGTTAAAATCATTCCAGCTTGCCCCGCTGCTGAGCATTGAGTCGCTGACGATCGGGCCGATATTTGTGACCCGGGAAAAAAATTGCCCGTGTAAATTCCCGGTGATAAAGAAGGAGATCAATAGCGTTAATAGAAAATTGTAATATTTGCTCATCATTTTCTCCGGTGTTTATTCCAGGGGCAGGATAGCCGATTCCGCGGAAAAAATCGCCCCATTTTATAGGGTGAGACAAATTTCTGTTTTTATACTTGGGGAATACCGATGCTTTCTATGCCTCATTACCCGTCCGAGACTTGGCGTCCTGGGCTAATTTGGGGGCCCCTGGCTGGCCGGTATGAGGCCTTGCTGTTGATTTTAGCGTTATGGTAGGTGCGGAGCATGAATTTGTTATATCAATGCATCAGCGATTGCGCTTTCACGAATTGCGAGGGGGTTTTTCCGGTATGTTTTTTAAAGGCGCGATGGAAGGAAGCTTTGCTGCTGAAGCCGGCTTCGTAGGCGATGGCGAGATTGGTAAGATGATTATAGTTCGGATCCAGCAATTTCACCTGCACCTCCTTCACCCGGTATTGATTGACAAAATCGAAGAAGTTCAGGTTTAGATTCTGATTGAGCAGTTGGGAAAGCTGGTTGGTGGAAAGCGAGAGCTGATTGGCTAAATCCGGCAATTTCAAATCGCTGTTCAGATAGGGTTTTTCGCTTTCCATTGACTGCAGCAATCGTTGAATATATTTCTCGGCCTGTTCGTTCGGTAGCGGCGAGTGCCGATATTTTCCGGCGGGTTTCCCGCTACTCAACGGCGCCAATATAACCGACTGGCGGATGGCCAGGTAACCGATGGCATAAATCAGCGCTGCCCGGGAAAGGGCGAGGACATTTTCCACCGCAATGACGTATTTCCGCAGCAAAAAGAATAGCAGCGCGGCAGTAAATACGGCCATCAGTCCTAACATTAAGGCGGCCAATTTCTTTATCCAATCCACATAAAGGGCGGCATGATTGGCATAAATATCCTTCAGTTTGTTTTCATGAATCTTAAGAAAACGAAAGGTAAGATACATATAAACAGACGTTTGGAGAATGTTTAATCCCATATCAAAAAAACCGCTGATCCAGTAAAGGAAATAGCGGGAATTAAGCAGCGCCGGGATGTCTTTCGGCAACACGCCCAGGGTTAGCAGATAAGCCGGCAGGTAGTTGATAAAACAAATCAGGAAGAGTAAAAAATGCGGCCAGACTTTCCGGCTCCGTAGATCAATTTTTTTGAAGAGGGAAATGGCATAGAAATAAAAGAGCGGCCCAATCAAGTATATTACTGGCGTGGAAAAGAAGATAAAATGGCGCTGATCGTCGATGACAAAAAAGCCGGATTTCGCCAGCAGCGACTCGCTAAGCAGCACGGTGATGCTCAGGGTTAATAACGCCAGTAAAATATTGGAAATTTTATTGCGCTTGCGGAACAGCAAAACGAAGGACAACAGATATCCCTGGGAGATAGCGGTGAGGTAGAGGATTGACCAGATGTCCAGGGTTAGTTTCATGGGGATTTGTTTAGTAAGTTGTAGCCTAAATATACGACCGTTAAAAATGATTGGGAAAATCATTTCTCTACGCGGTTAGGCGTTCCAAACTCATAAGCAGGGCCGCCGTCAAAAACATTCTTTTGCCATAGCTCTCCCAGCGTAAAGTCTTTTAGCCAATCGGAAAGCGCTTGCGCATCCAGGCGTTTAAATACAGATGCGCCCTTTTCCCGATCCACTACAACAATATGCGCCGGTTGAAAATTGTTCAGTAATGCCGCCGATTGCGTAGAAACAATTACCTGCGTGCGAAGAGCCGTTTCCTGAAGCAGACCAGAGAGAACTTCCAGGGCGAAAGGGTGCAATCCTAATTCCGGCTCATCAATGATGATGGTGGCCGGAGGATTTGGCTGCAACAAGGAGGTGACCAGGCAAATAAACCGGATAGAACCATCGGAGAGCTGCCAGGGCTGGAATGGATACGAAGAACCTTTCTGCCGCCACTCCAAACGTACAACCTCATTCTGCCCTTTCTTTTCCGGTTTCAAGATAAAATCATCTAAAAAAGGTACCGCAATTTGAATGATTTCGACAATCTTCCGATAAACATCTTTTTCGGCCTTTTTCAAATGGAGTAAAAAAGCAGCAATATTACCGGCATCCTGCATCAATCCCCACTTATTGCGCACCGAATGATCCCGGCGCATTGGCGCAGTGCTTCCGGTATCATGAAAATGATAAACGATCCAACTCGACACCGAATCGTAAATATGCGCTTCCACGGAAGGGTAGTTTCCATACTTCGACTGCTTATCCTTCCAGCTTATTAACTGAGATTCCAGCCTGCCGCCATTGTAAACAACCGGCTTATCAGCTTCGCTATAGCGAGCAATCTCATGCCGAACCATCAAATCATTCTTGACCGTTGCGGTCAGATCAAATTCATATTCATTCTTCCCGAATTTCAGCCGGGCAGAAATAAACGATGTCTCCTGCGGGCCGCCAAAGAAAAAACCGTCCGCCCCACCATTTTCCGTGACATAAGCAGCCAGTCCTTCTTCCGCCATCGCCCGCAGCATCCGGAAAAAACTGACAAAATTACTTTTCCCGGCCCCGTTTGCCCCGACCAAGATGTTCAGGTTGTTCAAAGTAAAATTATCGAGAGAACGGATCGACTTGAATCCTTTAATGGAAATATTATCCAGTGAATGCGCCATTGGGTTCACCTTTTAAAAGCCGGGAATTGCTTTCATTTTCGGGCAGTATTAACCATTTATCACTACTTCTACTTTAAGACTTTGCCTTTTTTAGACAGGATTAACAAGATTGCCAGGATTTTTCAGTTGTTTTTATCATATTATCCGGTAAATCCTCTCAAAAGTCTTTTTTATTCACAAATGATTTTACAGTCTGAAATATCTTCTTATTCAAGTTCTAAAAGTAGAACTACCCATTTTTTTAAATTTACATAAAAATAATGCTGCTGCAACAATAGCTAAAGTAAACAGAAATGCCAGGTTTTTCAAATAAATTCGTTGGCGAAGTTCCCCATAATAGCCCGTGCAACGGGCGTCACCGCTTGCCTATGAACCCGCCTCCACAATCTACGATCCCGGTGCGCCAGCACTGGGCGACTACGGAACAGCAGACCTACACCACACCCACCACTCCGTACAAACGGGCTTGAAAACCGATAAATAGTTCCCGCACTGCTGCCACATCCCCCAATGCCGCGATGGCGTCAGTCAGGGTATTATATTTCAGTTCTAGCAAAGCGGACAACTTTTCCTGATCGAGCTCGCTGACGCCCTCGGCGACATAATGATCGAGCACAAATGCCAGGAATTCCCGCTGCTTTTCCGAACAATTAGCAAAGATGTCCGGGCGGCAGCTTTCCACCCGTTCCTCCCGGGTGATGGCGGGCAGGGCGAAGGCGATATAGCCGAGCACATCGAAGAGATCGCTTTGCTCCGCATCGATCAGGCGGCGCACTTCCTCCAATTCCCGCTGCCCGTAGCCTTTCTCCTCCAGCCCGTTCAGCAGCGCTTTCCGGGTATCCGGCTGGCTCCAGAGATGGCGCAGTTCTCCCTCATCCCGGAAAAGCGCCGGTAGTTCTCCAAAGAGAAGTTCGATAAACTCCGCCGCGGAGACCGGTTTGCCGTCCGCACTCCAATACGAGGTTGCCATCATGTGCTGGATGGTGCGTTCTTTCCCATCCGCCAGTTTCACCTGTATCGTCTCCCGCCGGTTGCAGATGCAGGGATTTTCTTCGCATTGCGGGCAGGGCGGCGGGGTGCGGACGCATTCGCAGGGCCTTTTTCCGCAGACCTGGCATTCTGGCCGGGGCGTTCGCTCGCAACTGCAAATGAGGTTTCCGCAGCGCTCGCAGGGCAAAGCCACTTCTCCCCATTCCGGATCATTAAACAAGCGGTAAGCCTGCACAAAATCGTAAATGGTGAAATAATCCTTTCCTTCGAACAAACGAGTGCCGCGCCCGACGATCTGCTTGAACTCAATCATCGAGTTAACCGGGCGGAGCAGCACGATGTTGCGCACGTTGCGGGCATCTACCCCGGTGGAAAGCTTTTGGGAAGTAGTGAGGATGGTCGGGATGGTTTTCTCGTTATCACGGAAGATGCGCAGCCAGCGCTCCCCTTCCGCCCCCTCGTTGGCGGTGACGCGCACGCAATAATTGGGATCGGCGCTGGTTTTGCATTGATTGATCAAATCCCGCACGACCAGGGCATGTTTCTGGGTGGCGCAGAAAACCAGGGTTTTCTCCCGCTGGTCGATCATCTCCAGAAAGCGCTCTACCCGGAACTTCTCCCGCGCTTCAATCTCGATGCTGCGGTTGAAGTCCTCCTCGCTGAAGCGTTCCCCGGGACGCGCTTCCCCCGCCAGCAGGGTATCGTCCGGGGTGTAAACGTATTCGTCGATGGTGCTGGCAATCTCCCGCACCTTGAAGGGCGTCAGGTAGCCGTCGTTGATCCCTTCCTTGAGGGAATAGACATAGACCGGTTCCCCGAAATAGGCGTAGGTATCGACATTCCCTTTCCGCTTCGGGGTGGCGGTGAGGCCGAGCTGCACCGCCGGGGAGAAGTATTCCATAATGCCCCGCCAGTTGCTTTCG
>JAUIFT010000306.1 GCA_030430345.1 Calditrichia bacterium
CTCCCGGGAATAGCGATAGTTGAAAGTCGCCTGGGTCATCTCCCCGGCCGGAATGGAAAAATTGGAAGCATTCGGGCAAACCGGCAGACATTTGTTACAGGTTAAGCAGTCGAAAAACGCCAGATGGCTATCTACCTTCTTCGGTGGTTTATGATTCATCCGTTGATGATAGCGGGAATTTTCAATCAGTTTGGGAACGATCCGTTCCGCATTGGAAACCCCGGCGCGCGCCATGCTTCCCTGGTAGGCAGCCTCCGCATTTAGCACGATGAATGCTTTTAAATTCTTTGCCCCGCACTTGTCCATCTCGCGGGTAAGGTTTTTCAGATAGTCAAACATACGGGTGTAACCACCGGTTTTCAGCAGATCGGTGCAAGTGGTGATCGGTTTCATATTACAGAGTACGGCATCAGGAAAATTATGCTTGGCGATGCCCGCGGAAAATGATATATGGAAATCGTCGCTCATCGCGCTGCGAAAACGATGCATGGCATTCATCGAAAGTACATGCAGTGGCGGTCCGGAAAGATACATCAATTCATCAGTGAAAATCTTGTCATTATTCTTTACAACCAGGGTATTCGTGAATTTCGCACCTACTTTTTTACCGTGCTTGGCGGCGAATTTCTCCAGGCGCTTCATCATGGCGACGCCCTCATCGAACTGTAAATCATCCTCAAACGCTTTCGGATCCAGCTCGATATTCTCGTAACCGAGGTCATCCTGCAAGGTTTTTCGGGCAAACTCATAGCCGAGAATTGTCGGATTCATCTTCACGATAACATGCAGCCCATGTTCGGCAGTAAGATGTTTGACGATCGCTTCGATCTCATCACGCGGGCAGCCGTGAAAAGTAGAGAGGGTAGCGGAGTTGGCAATATGCGGGTCGATCGCCATTTCTTTAATAGCGGCATGCTCTTTCGGCAGACCTTCCACCAGGCGGGCAATATCTGCTTCCGCATTGGTGATGCGCTGCAGCCAATTATGAATTTCCGGAGAGGAGATGCCGGCAAGGTCGTATCCCACGGATATATCGAAAACGGTGTCATAAAAAGGATCTCCCTTTGGCACCCCAAGCAGATGGGTTTCTTCGATCACTTTCAGTAAAATCCAGGCAACCACATATTCTCGCAGTGATGCTTCCAGACGGAGTTCCTGGGACCATTCAACATTATATCCCACATTACGGGCATCAATACAGGGGCGCGGAATTTCCAGGCGATCCTTAATCTGCACTGTTTTCAATTCCATGATGCGCCCGCCGCCGAGAAAGGAAAGCACAATATTTTGCGCCAGTTGAGTATGTGGTCCGGAAGCCGGTCCTAACGGCGTTGCTGCACGCTTATCATGAAAATCAACAGAGAAGTCGTATCCCGGAAATCCCTGGTAAAACTTTCGTTTCGGATAACCATAGATCGATTCTTTTGCAGTATATTCCGCTATTATGCTTGCCAGGTGGGTGCCAAGATCCACACCGATGAGTTCTGCCATTAAACGAAGGCTCCTGAATTACTTGCGCCGTTCAACTTTCGTATCAATTATTTTCCCTTCCTCATCGCTGAAATCACAGCCATTAATCATAACGACTTTCGGGATAGACGCTTGTGAAAAGAATCAATACTCTGAAAATGAAAATTTCTCATACCGGATAATTTTTTGTGTAAGACCGAACAAAGCGCCCCAAAAGATATAAGTTTAAAATAATGCTGGGAAATAATCAAATAATCAACGATTAATTTTATTTAGCCGCCTTTCCCGGATAGAATACTCGTAGATTAATGCTATCATAAATATCGCTTGTGCAAGCTTGTTATAAACTATTATAATATTTTCCGGGCTAGAGACTGTTAATTAGCATTCTGAGAGAATCGGCCTGTTTTGCCTGTCTTATTTTATCAAAGTCATCGTTTTTTACAAATGAACGCTGGATTCTAGAATAAATAGGATATTGGCTATTGCCCGCAAAATATAAGACTCAGGCAAAGTTTGTTTTTTAGTAGAATCAAAGCGAAGACCTGTTAAATTGTTGTTCGAAGAACGCGCAAGGAACATCAAAGAAAAGCGGCTAATTATTTCAAATTTGCGAGTATTATAAAATTTGGAGCCTTCCCTTGAAAAAAGCACAGTTTATACCGTTACCGGATTACCAGGAATATTCAACAGAGGAAATGAAAGAACGTTCAGCCGCTTTTTATCAGGAGATTAAGCGACGCCGCACAGTGCGGGATTATTCCCCTCAGCCGGTAGACCGGGCGGTTATTGAAAATTGCCTGCTGGCTGCCGGCACTGCCCCCAATGGCGCCAATCGCCAGCCCTGGCATTTTGTTGTGATCAGCGATCCGGCAATCAAACGGAAAATTCGCATCGCCGCAGAAAAAGAGGAGCAGGAGTTCTACAATGGCCGTGCGCCGCAGGAATGGCTGGATGCCCTGGCGCATCTCGGTACCGACGAGTTCAAACCGTTTTTGGAAACGGCGCCTTATCTGATCGCCATTTTCGCCCAGAGCTACGAACCAATGGAAAATAACAAACGGGCAAAAAATTATTACGTGCAGGAATCGGTCGGCATCGCCACCGGTTTTCTGATTAATGCCCTGCACCATAGCGGACTGGCGACCTTAACCCATACGCCCAGTCCGATGGCTTTTTTAAATGAAATTTTAGAGCGGCCGAAAAATGAGCGCCCCTATTTATTGTTGGTTGTTGGGCATCCGGCGGAAGACGCTTCCGTGCCCGATATTAGCAAAAAACCATTGAATGACATTGCCACTTTTTTTTAAGCATGATGAGTATTAGGACAAAATATTTTGAAATTAGGGATAATCGGAATTAGGCGCTCAGCTGCATTTTGCCCATTTGCAAATCTACAAATGAGCAAAAATACCTGCGAATGACCATTGATTTGTTGATTACCAAGATATTTTGTCTAAATAATTATACTGCAGCAAAAGATTTTCGATTTTCAGGGAAGAAGTTAAAAACCGTTTAATGTTCGTTTCGGATTATTTTACTAAGTTATCACCCGGAACGGTTGAGGACAGGAGCAAATTTTTGGATATTCTATTTTCCGTTATTGTCGGGATTTTTGTTGGCTATTATCTGCATCGTAAAGCGACTGCCGGTGATGTGAGCAGCCAATCAGTGTTTACAGCACCGGCTGCACCCGCGCCAGCCGAGGAAGAACAACCGAAAACCAGCGACGACAATCTTTACAAACTGGCAGAAAAGGTAGACGAGTTTTACGAGCGTTCTTCCGCCTATCCGGATGATCTGCTCGATCTCGATGACTTTAAAAAAGGCGTTGAGCTGCTCCGGGATCAGCAAAAATATGCCATCGATGATCTCTTTGGCTATGCCACCGGCGTCAACGTTATGCTGGCCTGTATGGCCCTGGAAACCCTTTCCGAACGGGATGATATGGAAGATGATCCCGAGCGGCTATTCAAGCTGCTTTCTCACTCTCTTTATTGGCCGCGCTATTTTGTGCTGAGATTGTTGCACAAGCGTTTAAAAGCCCCAATGCTTAGCCAGGTGCTTGCCCGGCTGGATGATACCTGGACGGACAACGTGCCATTACGGGTGCTCAAGGAGTTTATTAAAAACCGCCTGGAAGCCGGTGACCCATTAACCTTTGGTGATGAGCTTAATGATGTCAGCGAAGGTCAATTGGAAGAACTGGAAAGCCTCGTTAAGGAATTAGGCAAAGAGTATCAGGATCCTTTAAAGGATGAAATTGAACAACTGCAAGGTACTCGTATCGATAAAGAATTTTTGAAGACTTTCGGGAAATTCTGGTTCGATGAGGACAATGAAGGCGATGAATGGATTTCCCATGAAGATCTACGGGACAAAGTCGACCAACTGGAACAGTCCCTGCAGGAGGAGAAATCACCTTCCGTGATTCTGGTGGGCGAGCAAGGCGTGGGAAAAACCGCAATTGCCCGCTGCCTTGGGTTGCGCCTGAAAGAAAAAGGCTGGCACATTTTTGAGGCGGGCTCCACCAACCTGCTCGCCGGACAAATGTATATCGGTCAGTTGGAAGAACGGGTGCAAAACCTGGTTCAGAAAATCGGCGGCAAACGCAAAGTGCTTTGGGTAATCCCCAATTTTCACGAGCTTATGTGGGCCGGTACTCATAAATACAGCCCGATGTCCCTGCTCGATATGCTCTTTCCCTACATCGAAAAAGGGGAACTGTTGATACTGGGAGAAACCCATCCCACCGCTTATGAGCGGCTGGTGCAAAATTCTCCGCGTTTGCGCTCGGCTTTACAAACGATTCCGATTCAACCATTGCCCCAGGAAAAAACGATCGCACTGGCCCGGGAATGGATCAATCGAAAAACAGACGAGAATACCAAGAAACCGGTCATCACCGCGGATACGCTCGCAGAAGCTTTTCAGCTTACCCAGCAATATATGGGCGATAAAGCGGCACCGGGCAACCTCTTACAGTTTATCAATCTTACCTGGAAACGCATGTCCAGTGGGGAAGACGATACGCCCCGGGAAATCAACCTGGATGATCTGCTCATCACTCTTTCGCAGTTAACCGGCCTGCCGATCAATATTCTCGACGACCGCCAGGGTCTGGATCTCTCTTCGCTGGAATCTTTTTTCCACCAGCGGGTGCTTGGGCAGCCGGAAGCCATTCACTGCCTGGTCGAAAGAGTCGCGATGATCAAGGCCGGACTCACGGATCCGACGCGTCCCCAGGGCGTTTTTCTTTTTGCCGGACCGACCGGTACCGGTAAAACCGAGATCGCCAAAACCCTCGCGGAATTTCTCTTT
>JAUIFT010000307.1 GCA_030430345.1 Calditrichia bacterium
AGCCACTCAGATAGGCCGTTTTACCTCCGCTCAATAATGACGGGCGGTCCCATTCCCAATCGACATCATAAACGCCGGGATTATCCAACAGGATTTCATGTTCCAGGGATTTTTCAATATCAAAAAAATACAGTTTCTTTTCCGGCCCAAATGTATTCAATAAGCGACCGGTTTTGGTGTAGATCAGATATTTACCTTCCGGGTCGATCGAAGGGGCGAGGCCATTTGCCACTTTTTTGATCGAATAGAGCGGCTGAAGGGAAACCGGATGGTAAAAAATACTGTCCCCGGCGGTGATCGTTAGTGTGGTATCATAGCGGCGATGGCGGGTAAATTCATCAGTTTGGAAATCGCTGATTTTTCCGCCGAAGATCGTCAATTGATGCGCGCCCAGCGAACTGCCGGAAATTTGATAACGACTATAAGCATCGCTGGTTTCTGCCGGTTCTAAAAGCTTTCCATCCCAGTAAACATAGGCCGGTGTATCTTTCGGGAGCGTTATCATTACATCCCGTTGGGCAAAATATCCGGGGAGAAACACCAGCCCAAGGATGACGAGTAGTAAGCCGAGCACTGAGAGGACAATCCATTTCCTCCGGCCATCTTTCGGCGGTTCATTGAAACCGGTATCGGCGAGGATCGTGTTTTTCAGTTCGGCCCGGAGTAGACTGGTACCTTCAAGATTGGTGCCCCCAAGGTCGGCATCTTTTAAATTCGCATCGTCAAAAACAGCATCACGCAAATCCGCGTCATTTAGTTCAGCGAATTCCATATCGGATTTACTTAAGTTTGCGCTGATCAGATTGGCATTATTAAATTTGGCCCGGGTAAGGTTTGCCCCGGTTAATGTTGCGCTGTCCAGGACGGCATTGGTAAAGTCGGCCTTGGTTAAGTTGGCATCCTTGAGCGTTGCCCGGGTAAGATCCGCCCCGCTCATGTCCGCCAAAACCAGTTCACAATTAGAAAAGTTGGACCAGGTAAGGTCCGCGCCTTTAAGGTTGACCCAGTATAAGTTTGCACCACTGAAGTCTGCCCAGCTCAAGTCCGGGTGTTTAATATCCGGGTTGTCTTCCCGCCACTGGTTCCAAACATCAACCCCCTGTTTTAAAATCTCCAGATATGACTCTTTCGCCATCCAATTTCCTTTAGTTGGTTCAACCGGCTACATATTACTAAAAATCAAGCATATGATCAATGAATCATGGTGAGAAAAAATTCAATGCCGGGCTTAATTTTGGAAAAAGCCCGGCAGAATGCACCTTCGGCTATGGTTGAAAATTTTCCGGAAACAAAACAACCTGAATATACCGGTCGGGATCAAAATATTTTTTCGCGGCATTATTGATTGCTTCCAGAGTGAGACTCTCAATATATTCGCTGGTTTTCAGGATACCTATAGGGTCTTCACCATAGGAATCATAGCTCTCCAGCGACCTCAGCCAGTAGCCATTGTTTTGTAAATTAGTTTCCAGCGAGCGGCGCTGCATTTCCTGGACTTTCTTCAAATTTTTCTCTGTAGAGCCAAAGTTGCGCAAGCTATCGATCTGTTGAAAGACTGTTGCGGTAAGCTCTTCGACCCGGTCCGGTGCACAACCGAAAGAGATGCGCAAAGTATAATCCGGCTCCGGATACCGTGAGGTTGATGCGCGAACCCCCACGGAATAAGTGCCGCCTTTTTCTTCCCGGAGGATTTCCCGCAGCTTAATCTGAAAAGCGTTGGCCATGCGGCTAAGGTCGTAACGGTTCTGGCGGTTCCACTCGAAGGGGCCGTTAAAAATAATCGAAACCTGGCTCTTTTCCTCCAGACCTTTGCGCACCTGCTTTTTGATAACGCCATCAGGCATTCGGATGCCCTGATCTTTCCAGGTTTCCTGCCGTTCCAGGGCCGGAAGGCTGGCCAGGTATTGCTCACTATATTTTTTAAAATTGGCAAGATCAATGTTGCCAACAAAGAAAAAGGTAAAATCACCGGCATCGGCAAATCTTTCCCGGAAGATTTCGAAAGAGCGTTGCAGATTCATTGCTGCCAATGTTTCCTCGGACCATGGGCGGGAGCGATAGTGTCCCTGGGATAACGTTGTGCTTATTGTATCCCGAAATGCCGAGGCCGGATTAACATCCCGATTGGTGATGAAATCTGCCATGCGGGAGCGAAAAGCCTCGTAAGCAACACTGTCCAGCCGGGGAGCGGTAAAATAAAGATGGATCAATTGAAACATCGTTTCCGCATCCTGGGGAGAAGCGCTGCCGGAAAATCCTTCCTCCAGGGAGCTTAACGACGGGGAAACACTGGCGACTTTTCCAGTCAGTTTTTTGCTTAGTTCCACCTGGTTAAATATACCGAGACCGCTTTGGGAAATAATCGAGGTTGCGGTAACCGCCGGAATATAGTCTTCATCAGATACCAGGGAAGTGCCGCCAGGGCTGTAAGCGCTCATCAGCACCTGATCATTCTTGAAATCTGTTGGTTTCAGAAAAACGCGGATACCGTTGGATAATTGCCATTCAGTCAGCCCGAGCGCCTCATTAAAGCTTTCGTTGCTAACTTTTCCAGCCGGCGGCAGTTGTTCGATGAGCGGGTCATCGGAAACAGCATCTACGTAGGCGGTCACACTCTTTTCCCGGACACCATCAAAAACAGCCTGAAGTCTTTCCTCTGTCGGCACCAGAATATCTTCTTTCTCCGGAACGCTGACCATTACAACCCGGTTTCCCTCACTAATTAGTTCGGCAGACAGTTGGTTGACTTCTGCCAGGGTAATACTCGGGACAAATTTCTGGTAAAGCTCCAGTTCGTATTCGATACCGGGAATTGGTTCATTTTCCAGAAAGTTGCGGATATACTCCGCGGCATAGCGGCGGGACTGCGTTTTATCCCGCTCATTATAAGCGCGCTCAATGCCGCGCATCATGTCGGTTTTCTGGCGATCGAGTTCCGACTGGGTAAATCCAAACTGCTGCACCCGTTTGGCTTCGGTCAACACCGCTTCCAGACCTGCCTCAATGCCATTAGCCTGAACACCGGCGCCCAATACGTAAAATTCTTTTGTTCGGAAGGCGCCACCACCAGAGTAGGCATAAAGGAACGGCGGCTCCGGCTGCTGGCGTAATTCATCCAGCCGGCTGTTAAACATTGCGCTGTAGAGGTTTTCGACCAGGGACTGGCGGTAAGCGGCCTCTGAGCCATCTTCTCTTAAGGGACGTTTGAAATAAATAGTTGCCTCGTTACGGGTCGCCTCCGGATCCGAAGCGATTGCAAAAATGGTTTCCGGATGATCTGGCACCGCATATAACACACGTTCGCGAGGGTTTTCGCTGGCCGGAATCCCGGCAAAATTTTTACGAATCAAGGCTTCTATTTCCGCTTTCTCAAAATCGCCAACCGCGATTATGGCCATTAAGTCCGGGCGGTACCAATCTTTGTAATAGCGGCGAAGGGTTTCATAGGAAAAGTTTTCCAGAATGTCTTTCTTGCCAATCGGAAGGCGCTCGGCATAACGGGAATTTTTAAACAACAAGGGATACTGCTTGTCACGCATCCGGGCATTGGCACCGCGTCCCCGCCGCCATTCCTCGATAACAACGCCGCGTTCCTTGTCAATCTCATCGTCCTGTAACTCAACGAGGTGTGCCCATTCACTTAATATCTGAAAGGCCGTTTCAACCTGCTTGCTGCTATCAGTGGCAATTTGCAGCATGTAAACGGTTTCATCAAAGCTGGTGTAGGCGTTCAGGTCTGGCCCGAATCGCATACCAACAGATTCCAGGTAATCCACCAGGGCTTGCTTATGGAAATTCTTAGTGCCATTGAATGCCATATGCTCCACGAAGTGCGCCAACCCCTGCTGATCATCATCTTCCAGGATTGAGCCGGCGTTCAGCGCCAGGCGCAACTCTGCGCGATTCTCCGGTTTTCTGTTTTGACGAATATAGTAGCGGATGCCGTTATCCAGGGTGCCAACGGTGATATTCGGATCAACCGGCATAGCGGTGTTACTCGCTGAATGTTTTTCCGCAGCCTGAGGGAATAGTGGTATGTTCATTAATAAGATAATTACAAAAGCCGTGATGCTTGTCAGAGTGCGCATGATAATCTCTCCTGATATTGAATGTGCATAACGATCAAACAAAAATATACCATCAAAACGGATAATTGAAAAGTGTGAACTAACATTCTCGACGGTAATGTTGTTTCTACGGATCGGGATAAGTGTTGTTCCTCGGTTAAATTTCCCTCTTGCTAATCTGACAAAGTTTATTGTCGGCAGATACAACTATTTGTTGAGTATTACAGTTGTGTTGCCAAAATATTTTTTGCGTTACAATCGCGTAACTCCTTCGTTTTATTTTTGGGGAAATGTGATATTCGTCACATTATAAGTTCTGCCCGAGGTGTTACTTCCTGCAGTTCCTATGGAGGGAATGTAATAAGTGGAGAGATTACATTCCGTCTATACATATCTCCAGTTGTTTAATTATCCATATTGAGGAGCAGGATACTTCCCTGCAATGTGTTGAAGCTGAACTATGCGGTTTTGAATCTGGCACGGTTGGTGGAGAACATTGATAATCGAGACTTATCGGCAATTGTAGCCTGGCGGCAGGTTATGGATTGCCGAATGTTGTTATTTGTACGTTAGGGAGTATTCAAAATTGTGAGCTTTTATCACGATTGATTTGATATACCAGGAAATCGAATTATTTCCGGTAGGATGATTCTGTTGAGGATGATATTTCGGCTTAGGTCGAGAAACGAAGGTAGGGTGCAACATGGGGAAAA
>JAUIFT010000308.1 GCA_030430345.1 Calditrichia bacterium
TGTTAATACTCAAACTTCATTTGATTTGAACCGAGAAGCAGTTTGATAATTTATTTATCTTCCGGGGAATAATAAAGACGTGTTTCGATGGGATTTCAGTAATATATATTGAATAAATCAAAATAAATTTTGGCGGCGGGGATGCCAACAAAACGCCAGTGATTGGCTTCTTCTGGGAAGCCATCCATTTCGTGTCCGCGATAATAGGAAAGCACAAATCCATAGTGGTGAGCGTTCTCTGCCAGCCACTTGTAAACCGGTGAATCCCAGTAAACCTGGTAAAAATCCAGCGCTGTGCCAAGATGATGTTCGGAAAAACCCGGAGCCGCTGCTTTCCCCGGGAAAACATCCTGCACTTTTTGTTGATAATTATATCCACGATAGGCGCTGCAGATTTCCAGGGAAAAACCGGCAATCGCTGCATCGGTTTGCATTTGCCGAAAGTATGGCAATGCTTCCGTGTGGATATAGACCTTTACGGCACGTCCATTGTCTTCCCCGGAACACCAGATGCCGGTATATGCTTCCAATTCCAGGGAAAAATCTGCTTTGTAAAGGCTATCCATTCCCAGATAGGGAAAGGTGATACCGACCGGATATCCAAAAAGATCATAGACGGGGGCATTGCCGAGCCGGGCGGGAGGAGGCGTTGATTTCACTGCCGCCGGTGGAGGTGAGCAATTCAGGAATATTTGTCCTGCAAGACATGTAATGAGCAGTGTTACCAGTTGATGAAGAAACGAATTCGCTTTGATGCTTTCCTCGTCATTCTTTAAATTGATCCCTCAAAATAAGCGAAAGATTTACACATGACTAAGAGAAATATCACATCTGGAGATGAATTATGAATGTTGCTGATCAGATATACCACGGAAAATGGCCTTTCAGGTATTTAATTCTGTTTATCCTGATACTCACACCGCTTTTCGGGGGAGAAGAAAAAATCGTGAGTTGCACCTCGTAAGCCCCATCGCTATTCGCCGGTAAATCGAAGCGAATGGTGGTTTCCGGATTGAATGGATTCGGATAATTATCCTGTAACTGCAGCGTTTTTTACAGTAGAGACGATCATGAATTGTCTCTACTGTAAAAAACATACCCGTTTTTCTTTCCTCCTCCAATAACCGACTTGCAAAAAGTGATTTAAAATATTACTATTCACCCGCCATTTTTTTTCATTAAAATGTGTCACCTAATTTCATCAAGCCTATCAAGGAATCTCCTCCTGAAGATCTTTCAGCATGAATTCAGTTTGTGGGGCGTTATTATTATCAATCAGTAAAGGACAGTGCGAATGGCAAGCAATAATTGTGAGGGTATTCTGGAAATAATGCCGGAAGGCAATGGTTTTCTCCGTAACCCCGAAAAGAATTTTCAACTGAGCAATCAGGATATATATGTAGCACCGCATCTCATTCGGGAATTCTCCCTGCGGGAAGGAGTGAAGATCATTGGGAAAGCCGGTAAAGCCCCGGACCCGCGAAAAAGTGCCCCGCTGAATAAAATTATCAAGATTAACGGATTATCGCCGGCGAAATACGCGAAGATCGGGGAAATGAAATCGTTTATCAGCATCGATCCGGAAGAACAACTGGTGATGACGCAAAACGAGAAAGATTTAACCGGAAAATCTATCGATTACTTTACCCCGATCGGTAAAGGGCAGCGCGGATTAATCGTCTCTCCCCCGAAAGCCGGTAAAACCAGCATCCTGAAACATATCGCCCGCTCCGTCCGCCAAAACAACCCTGATATCCCCATTATGGTTTTACTCATCGATGAACGCCCGGAAGAAGTCACCGACTTCCGCCGCGACCTTGACGGCACCCTGGTTTTTGCCTCTTCCTCTGACCAGGATGTCGATAATCATCTGCGTATCACCTCGCTGGCGATGAATATGGCCATGCGCGAAGTTGAGTGCGGTAAAGACATTGTGGTATTAATCGACTCCCTCACCCGCATGGGACGCGCCTATAACAAGGAAACGCACTCCGGTGGAAAAATTATGAGTGGAGGATTGGCTGCCGGTGCCCTGGAGCTTCCCCGGCGCTTTTTTGGTGCTGCCCGGAATATCGAGGATGGCGGTTCCCTGACAGTGATGGCGACGATTCTGGTAAATACCGGCAGCCGGATGGATGATGTTATCTTTCAGGAATTTAAAGGCACCGGCAATCTCGATCTGGTGCTCTCCCGGGATTGCGCGGACCGGCGCCTTTTCCCGGCAGTCGACGTGCGGGAATCCGGCACCCGGAAAGATTTTAAGATTCTTGACGAAGATCAGTTGGAGCGGGTAAACCGTCTGCGCCGGAAAATCGCCGGTATGAAAACAACCGAAGCGCTGGAATTTGCGATTGGCGCAATGCGCAACAGTCGCTAGGGCGTGTTGACATTCAGCAAATAGTGTGAATTTTGAGTGATTTTCTTGCTGAATGCGGCGCTTTTTGAGCCGCGATGCGGTGTATCTCGCGAAAAAAGCAACAAAATTCGGCATGAAAAGCGCCAAAAGGTGCGATGTTAGATGAATGTCAACACGCCCTAGGCAAGACTGAGATTATATTCACTTTTATATTGGAAATTTCCCCGATCTAAAAAAGAGGTAATCAGCAGATGTTGTTTGTCGGACATTTCAAATATACCACCGAAGATAATGGCGGCGAGTTTGGGAGCTTTAGCATTGTTGCCGAAGCGGAGAATCCCGATGACGCCCGCGAAGTGTTCCGAAAGCGCCTGAGCGAAAGCCGCACGGTGCCTGCCGGCAGCAATATTGTTTTAAGCGGGATTATTGCTCTGCCGGAAAAAGTGGACGACGGTGTGATGATTGCACAAACTGCCTTCCCCGGTGATATCGATTTTTCGGCATTGGACATGCTCCCATCCCAGGGGAAATGTGAAGCAAATTTAATTGATACCGGTAACGAATCGTTTAGCGGCATCGAAACCGCTGCTATTGAAAATGAAACGACAGACCCATCCAAAACGATACCTCCCCTCCCATTTTTGTCTCAGGAAAACGCATCCAGTGCCTGGTATATGCGCTGGCCGGACGGGTCAATTTCCGTCGCTATCGCCGATACCCGGGATTCGGCAATTTTACTCTTTGATGCCATTGGTGCCGTCGCGCCGGAAATGGTGCTTCCCTGGAAACATCCGGAAATGTTGCTGCACTTTCGTTTCGACATCACCACAGGAATGTGGCATACGGACAGCATTCACGATACTGCCTGGGGGGATTTAATGCGGGAACTGGCGCCCCAACTCAATTTTGCCCTGAACGCATTACATGAGATGGATAGTCAGGAATTCGACGGACCAGTGATTTCCCCGGATGGGCAAAAAGTGCTGGACCGCGCCCTGGAAGAACATAGCAGTGAAGCGCAAAAAGAATACGATATGATTGCCGCTGTGCATCGGGCGCGCTGTGAAGATCCGATGTGTATGTTCTGCATCGATGAAGCACTGAGCGGGAAATCCAGCGATAAAGCGGGTTTGGCTTAAGGGTAAAACCGAACCTTTTGAAGCATTGGTAAAATCGAGAAAATGGCTTTTAAATTCGTTGTTCGTTGTTCGTTGCTCGAAATTCGATGAACGAACAACGAACAACGTTATTTTCATCTCTGACAAGTTTTTTCTACTTAACACTGGAATAAGATGCTGAAAATTCTACACACGGCCGATTGGCATCTCGGAAAACGGTTGGAGCGTTTTTCCCGCCTGGAAGAGCAGGCAGCGGTGCTGGCAGAAATTTGCGATATCGCCGACCGGGAAGCGGTTGATGCCGTCATTATTGCCGGGGATATTTTCGATACCTTCAATCCGGCCAGTGAGGCGGAAGACCTGTTTTATCGGACCGTCAAACGGTTGGCCCGGGACGGCGCGCGGGCGGTGGTGGTTATTGCCGGCAATCATGATTCGCCGGATCGCATTAAAGCGCCGGTGCCGCTGGCGCAGGAATGTGGGATTATCCTCGCCGGCTATCCCGATAGCGAGATTCCGGTGTTTTCTCTCCCCGCAGGTGTAGCGGTTACCCGTTCCGCCCCTGGCTTCATCGAACTTAATCTCCCGAAAAAAAAGACCCCATTACGCATCCTGCTAACCCCTTATGCGAATGAAAAACGGTTGCGCACTTGCCTGGGGTTTGAAGATGCCGAAGCGGAATTACGCGAACAACTGGCGGGGTTCTGGAAATCGCTGGCGGAGAAGTATTGCGACAAAAAAGGGGTGAATATGCTCGCCGCCCATCTCTTTATGGCGCAACGGGAAGGGCCGTTGCCGGAGGAATCCGACGATGAGCGATCGGTTTTACATGTCGGTGGCGCGCAAACAATTTATACTGATGCCATCCCAGCAGAAATGCAATATGTCGCCCTGGGACATTTACATCGCAAACAGACGATTAGCGAATCACCCTGCCCGGTTGTTTACAGCAGCAGTCCCCTGGCATACAGCATGAGCGAAGCCTCCCAACGGAAATATGTTGTCATAATAAATGCATCTCCCGGGAAAGCAGTAAAGATAAAGCCCGTCGAGTTGACCGCCGGCAAGAAACTACTCCGGCAAAAGTTCGAAGCGGTTGATGCAGCGGTAAAGTGGCTGGAGGCTCATCCCGATTCGCTGGTGGAAATTACCATGGTAACCGATACCTTTTTGACCGCGGAAATTCGCAAGCAGCTGAATGATGCCCATAGTGGCATCGTCACAATTATTCCGGAAGTGCGGAATGCCGCATCGGCGGAGAATGGGGACCAGCCGCAAATTGATTTAAATAAGGATATAGAA
>JAUIFT010000309.1 GCA_030430345.1 Calditrichia bacterium
ATTATCTTGTGAAAAATGTATTTAAATAAGACTGCAAAAAAACGCCGATACCTCGGCCTATAAATTCAAAGTAATGCTAAATCGATCATAGTGTTGTGTGTCCTGTATGTGATTGCCGACAGGAAATTGACGGTAATTTATATTGCCAGTAATTCAAGCGAAAAATTTCTCAAGTTTATCTGAAGATTGAACGGGGCAAAAATGTATTTATATAAAGATATCAAGGATGTCCATTTAGAGATTACCGATAAATGTAATGCGGCATGTCCACAATGCGCTCGCAATGATCACGGTGGGGCCGTCAATCCGCGTTTGCCGCTGGTCGAGTTGGGTCTCGCGGATATTAAGCAAATATTTCCCCCGGACCTCGTTGCCCGGCTGGAAAGTGTTTTTGCCTGTGGTAATTATGGTGATGCAATTATGGCCCGGGATACCCTGGAAATTTTTGATTATTTCCGAAGCTGTAATGATTCGATGGACCTGACACTACACACCAACGGCAGCGCCCGGCGAGCAGAATGGTGGGCTGCTTTGGCAAAGGTGATTAGTAAGGGACGCGGCTCGGTGATCTGGGGAATTGATGGATTAGCAGATACCAATCACATTTACCGGCGGAATACCAAATGGTCGGTCATTGAGCGCAACGCCCGGGCATTTATCACCGCCGGAGGCAAGGCGCACTGGATGTTCATTGTATTCCGCCATAACGAGCACCAGGTGGAAGCCGCCCGCCAATTAGCGATGGATATGGGATTCGCTTCCTTCCGTGTAAAAAAGACCAAACGATTTGCAAACTACGCTAAAGTATCACACGAAGACCGCTCACCCATTAAAAATGCGGCGGGAGAAATTATCGATTGGCTGGAACGTCCCCGGGAGCCCCAATGGCGGAATGACGAGATGGGACAGTTCAAATGGCAGAACAATACCAGCATGAAAAGCATCAAATCCCGATTCAAGAAGGTTGATAATTATCTCGACAGCCTGGAAATTGATTGTAAGGCAGCATCCGATAAAGCGATTTACGTTTCAGCCGAGGGCTATGTGCTGCCCTGCTGCTATTTGGGCACGCATATTTATAATGATCGAATGCGTGATGAACAACGTCAAATCCTGCCGCTTCTGGAGAAGGTAGGCGGATTGGATACCATCAATGCTAAAATAAACTCCCTAAAGGCGATTCTGGAGGGACCATTTTTCCAGCAACTGCTTCCGGAGGCTTGGGGGCAACCGTCAATTGAAGCGGGAAAAATTAGTACTTGTGCTAGAATTTGTGGAAAAATATGCCGGTGAGCAGTCTATGATCGATGAATCATTGCAGGAAAAAGTAGTAATGGATACCCGGTTTGTGCCTAACATCTCCATTGTGGTGGCGGTTTATAATGGCGCTGCAACCCTGCGGGAATGTCTGGATTCACTCCTTGTCCTGGATTATCCTCCGGAAAAGTTTGAAATTATTGTCGTGAATAACGCCTCCCGGGATAAAACCGCAGATATTTTAAGAGAATATCTGCCGGATATTAAAGTGTTCAACGAGCCGAAGCAGGGGCCGGCAGCTGCCCGTAATTGTGGCATACAGCAAGCATCCGGCGAGGTTATCGTCCTCACCGACGTAGATTGTGTCGTTTCTCCGCAATGGCTAAAGGCTTTGGTCGCGCCATTGAAAGATCCGGCTGTCGGTATTGCCGGTGGAAAGATTCTTGCCCGGCGTCCCTATAATTATATCGAAGCATTCGGAGAGCAAATTCATGACCATGAAAGTGCAATTACCAAATATAAAATTCCGTATGTAATTACCATGAACTGGGCAGCCCGTAAATCGTTGCTTGGCGAAATCGGCTTATTTGATGAAACCTTCCTGCGCGGATCGGATAGTGAGTTCTCCATGCGTTTAGCGCAAACCGATTATCGCTTTGCCTATGCAGCGGATGCGGTGATTTATCATCGCAACGAGAAGAATTTACGCGGACTTTTTCATGAAGGATATATTCACGGCCGTTATTCGAACAAAATTTTGAAGAAGCATTTTCCCTTTGTAAAAAGCAGGGGATATAAGCGTTTTAATCCGAAAACCTACCAGCGTATTATTCGCAGTTTTCGAAAAATCTGGTCCGGTGAAGATCGAGAGCAGGCGACCTGTGAATTCGTTTTTAATTGTGGGAAAAAAGTCGGCAAAATTTCCGGTTCAATTCACTTTGGTTTTTGGGACTTTTAAAGATAGAGAGAATGAAAATTTGAACGATGCCATTCAGAATATTGCTGAACTGGAAGAAGAGGCTTTCCTGAATTATCAGCAGGAAATAGATACAGCAATTGAAAATGATTCGCTGCAGTTAAACCTGGGCAGTGGCGTCATGAGGCGGGATGGCTGGATAAACCTGGATATGCATCCGCGCGATGGCATTCTAACCATGCGCTTACCGCAGGGGCTAAAGCGCTTTCGTTCCGACTGTGTCCGTTATATTTATACCTCCCATTTTCTGGAACATATATCGTACCCCGATGAAGCAAGGGAATTGACGCGGGAAAGCTATCGCATTCTGCAACCCGGTGGTGTCATTCGTATCATCGTTCCCGGAATTGAGAAAATTATCCGGGCGTATGCGGAAGATGACCAGGCGTTTTTTGAAATCCAGGCAACGCTGCATCCAGAATGGTGTACTACAAAGCTGGATCATTTGATGTATGCCTTACAGCAGGATGGTGAACATAAGTATGGATACGATTTTGAAACTATGCACAAGATACTAAGCGAAGCTGGCTTCAGTAATATTTATAAGAGCGATTATAATCAGAGTGAATTCGAAAATATGAATATTGATAACCGGAATCTGAGAGATAATCATGGCCGGTATCTGTCACTTTTTGTTGAGGCAATCAAAGATGCTTAAAATAATAACACTATATACATCCTATGTTCGGGAAACGGATAATAGTATTCCCGTTCCGGTGGATATGTCCTATGGCCGTTGGTTTAAAATCACCGAGGCATTGGCGCGCGCCGGGCACCAGGTCGATATGGCCGTATCCGACCGCTTTGAAAGTATTCAGTCGCCGAAAACTATTCGGATCAATGATGTCACTGTTCGTATGGTGCCGCTTTCCCAGGTGAATTGGGGTGAATACGATATTGTGAAAACCGAATTCCATGGAGGCTTTAAAACCTTGAAAAGATTCGGGGGGACAAGCCATCCGTTTATTATTTCCAAACTGGGGTCCGTGGTTGCATCGGAAGATCGGCCGGGCATTTATTTTTACGGGGATTACCGGAAAAGTCTCTACGAAACACAGTGTGAAATTAATGAAATCAGCCGCTATGTTACGGTTTTGAATGGCTCCGCGGTAGCCTTGTGGGATGAGTGCTTCGGCAGCCGGGAAAAAACATTGGTCGTGCCGGGCGGCGTGGATCGTTTTATTCCGGAGAAACGGGAAGACCCTTACCCGACGACCGGAGAGAAACGCTGTCTTTTTGCCGGCAATATTTATGATCTTGATACCCAACCGGAAGCAAATCGTACCCTGGTGAAAAAACTCAATGACCTTGGGCGATTACTTTCCCGCCAGAATATTCGTCTTTATATGCTTGGCCGGGGCGATATCAGTGAATTAGATGAACGTTATGTGACTTATCTAGGCGTGGTGACGATGGAGGCATCCTGGCAATATATGCATTTTGCCGATGTTGGACTGGTTGTCTCCGCCGGAGAATTTCAGCATAACAATGAAAGCACCAAGATTTACCATTATCTGCGCGCCGGCCTGCCGGTGGTGAGTGAAAGCGGGTTTCCCAACGATCACGTCGTTCGTTCCGCGAAACTGGGGGAAGTGGTGAGAAATGATGATATGGCAGCGCTGGCAACGGCAGTGGTGAAAGCTGCATCCTGCTCCGAAGAAGAACGGAAATATGCCATAAATTATATTCTAAATAATCATACCTGGGACCAGCGGGTGCAAGTCTACGATTTAATTTTTAAGAGAAAACTAAAACTGGCTGAGTAATTCGGTTGAGAAAAGTGGGACCCGTTTATGAAACAACCTGGTTTGCTGACAGTTTTAATGCCCTGTAAAGACGCCCATCCGGCGTATTTTGAATTGGCTTTAGATTCGGTTTTTAAGCAGAGTGCGCCGCACTGGCGCCTGATGGTTATCGACGATTATAGTTCGAATGAAGCAACCTTAAAAATTCTCGAAGTCCTGACAAATTCTGATGACCATCGCATTCGGGTTGTAAAGAATAAAACAAGGTTTATCACCGGTGCGTTAAATACCGCGATGGCACTTGTGGAGACGCCGTTTGTTTGTTCGCTGCATTGCGACGATCTACTGGATGAAAAAGCTGTCGAGGTGTTAAATGAGTGCATTCGCAAATATCCGGAAGTGGATTATTTTCATTCCGGGAGGGTGCACATTAATGATGATGGTGAGAAAATCTCAAAATTCTATCAGCCGAAAGAGACGGTTACGTTGGCCGATTTTAAGCAGAAAGGACCGGTAAAACACCTGCACTGCTGGCGGGTAAAACTGGCGTTAGAAATTGGGGGAATGGACGAAACGCTGGGTCCGCTTCTCGATACTCTCGGGGCGGCTCTGGATGTGCCGCCTGCAGTCGATCCGCAATACCGCTGGCTGCGCCTGGCAGAGCTGATCCGCAAGCACAGGGGTGACGACAAGATCGGTGATGCCGCGCTGCTGCGCCTCGCCTTCTCGATGGGGCAGGTGATGGACCGGCTGCTGGTGGAGGAAATCCGCCCCGAACAGATGGTGGAACAGGAGGT
>JAUIFT010000310.1 GCA_030430345.1 Calditrichia bacterium
CACTTGGCAGGGATATTGGTATCGTAGGAAATCTGATTACGTGCCTGGTCGATACCAAACATGACCGGTTTTTTTCCGTCGCCGTCATCCGGTCCTTTGGCAAAAAGGCTGGTCAGCAATCCAATAGTCGTTATTAACAGGATGAACTTCTTCATAAATATCTCCATACATTATGTCTGGCTGCCATTGATTGCGACAACCTTTATTTCCGTCCGGGTTATTTGCTGGTTACTTTCAAATTATCATAATAAACTTCCGTGTAGGAAACGCCGTAAATTCCCGGGCTACCAACGGTAATCGGTTCCGGATCTTCAACAATAAGCGTCCAATCCGCAGGCTCTTCTTCGCCTTGCGGCCAAACTTTACCTTTAACAAATGCTTTTCCATCTTTAAAATCTACGTCCATTTTGATGGTGTACCATTTTTCAGTTTCCCAGGCATAGTCGACCATGCCACGAATGCGGTTTTCTGAAGCCCAGGAACGAATCTCAAGGCGTTGCTTCTTGCCATTGAGGTCCAGGGTATATCCATGGGAAATGAGGCCGGCATCGCCACGCTTCCGCTTGTATTTTTGAATTTTAGCATCTACCTGCATGACGTAGTTGGACATATTTGCCGGTCCCACGTAAACGAGATGTCGCTGGATGCCTTTATATGCCAACGGCTTGGCCAGCACCTTATTGCCATTCTCTTCGGTACGAATAACGTATTTTCCGCCAGGACTCTTAATGCTACTGACGCCAATCCAGTGGGGAGGATTACTGTCATCTTCATAGGTCTCGAAATCTTCGCTCCAGGGTAATTCCGGGAAAATACGCGCCCGGGCAGTCCCTTTCACTTCCCCGCTAGTTGCGGAAATTAACCCGGCAGTGCCCTTAACACTTTCAGCGACTTTTAGTTCGCCCTTCTCGTTGATTTTTCCCAGATGAGCAGGTGCGCTCCAGTTTACTTTCGCTTTACCGAGGGAACGTCCCTTATCATCGAAAGCATAAGCAGTGAATTTTACTTTTTTGCCCGGCGTAAGGTTGCTTTCCGCGGGAAGTATTTGAATATGTGCCACTGCTGCTTTTTTGTCTACTTTTGTATCTTCTTCAACGACGATGCCCTGTGGCTTCTCAACTTTGAAATCCGCGGCTTTGTCACCAATACAATAAAGACCTTCTTCGGTGGCAAAATAGATTCTACCATAAGCGACGGCCGGTGAGCCATAAATTTCCGCATGACGATCGCCAGCCGGCATTTTGATTGCTTCTTTGTCCAGCTCAACACATTCATTGGCGCCTGGAGAGAGAATGAGGAAATTGCCATTCGTTTCCGTAACATAGATTTTATTATCTGCCCAGACAGGTGAACCTTTACCAACTGTACCAAGACTATGCTGCCAGTAATTTTCACCGGTCTCTGCATCGAGGGCAAACATGTTGGAAGCATTGTCGATGTAATAAACACGGCCATCGTGATAGAGGGGAGAGGTGTAGCCGATTTCTGCGTCGAAGCGCCAGAGCTCATGTGTTTTGGTGATATCGCCCTTGCCGCGGCCATCAATACAAACGATGCGGCCCATCTTACCTTCATCGATATTCTCCTCGCCGTGCGCGGCATATACCCGATAGCCGTTAACGAGGACGGAAGAGTTTAATCCACGCTGGCTGAGGTGAAATTCCCAGACCAATTCACCAGTGCGGGATTTCATGGCATAAACGTTCCCATCGGCATTGCCGGCGATAAAGAGGCGCACGCCGTCGATGACCGCAATAACCGGGTTGGAATAAAGGTTCGGCGCTTTAAAGGGGCCCTTGCCGGGAGAAGCAATCCAGATAGTTTCGCCGGTTTTTTTGTTGAATGCAAAATGGCGGCTTTTCATCGGTTTCTGAGAACCCCAGCTGGCGCTAACGAAGCCTACGATTACCCGATCTTCATCAATGACCGGATTAGTAGTACGCCCGCCATAGCCGGTGCGAGCACCAAAATCTTCGATCATCGAATGGGACCAGAGTATTTTGCCATCCTTGTTGAAACAGTTGAGAATGCCGCCTGTCCCAATAGAATAGACATTGCCGCTTTCCGGATCGCCAACCATACTGGCCCAGCCAATCCGGCTAAACGGCGCATAGGTATTCCGAATACTTTCCAGGTGTTCCCAGAGTAATTCACCGGTTTCCGCATCGAAGCAGGCAACCCGCTCCTTCATAGAGATTTCTTCACCGCTACGGCCGATAACATAAACGCGGCCATTCATAACGATCGGGGTGGAACGACCGACAAAATCCTGCCGCCAGATCATATTTTCACCCTCAGTGGACCAGGAAGAGACCAGGTTCTTCTGATCTGATTGCCCGGTTTGATATTTACCGCGCCAGCTTGTCCAGTCCCCGCCATAAGTGGCCATGGTGAAGAGGGATAACAGGAATAAGATGGATAGGCGCAACCATTTTTGGTTAGATTGCCAGGTATGCATAAGTGCTCCTCTCATATCATTGACAGTTCAAGCGGATAATCGCATCGCAATATAGTAAGCGTATACTACAAACGTTAGTAATACTCTTGTCTAAAGTAATTTGTTTCCATTGATGAAAAATGTTGTAAGCCAGAAAAGATAGTTGATGTGCAGTGCTTTTGATATTGAGATTCCTGATTCAAGTTGTGATTTTGAAAACCGGGATAATTTAAGGAATCACAATAGCATTTGCAAACGCTTTACAGAAGGGGAGTAGAAAGAAATCCACGGGAGGTTTTTAAAGCTGGCGGTCGCCCCATAAGGCGGCCAGGAATTGGGCGGGATCCCGTTCCCGGGCAGCCATTTTCGCAAAATCCGTATTGAGATATTTCGGATTCGGACGATTGCCCACCCGTCCCAGATCCAGCCGGTCGGCATCCCAACAGGTCCCGATGGTTGGATCGGTATGATACAGCTGGTCGGTGTGCCCTTCACAGGCAGTATAGAGTAAATCAAATTGCTCATCTGTGATTGTGAAAAATTTGCCGCGGCATGCTTTCGCGAACTCTGCGCCGCGCTGACCATGACCAGGGTCGTAGACTTCATTAACCCGGCGGGAATCATGAAAGAGTGCGAATAAGCAGACGATCGTCTCATCCGCACCACTATCCTCGGCAATTAACAAACCGTTTCTGGCAACCCTGCGCCAATGATCCGGGCCATGGACAGAATAGCGTTTCCGCTGCTGAAAATCTTTCGTGACCATTTCCCATAAAGCGGTGTGTTGTTGGTAGGCCGCCTGATCCATTTTTTCCTGACGGAAAATCCTCTGCAAAATCCAGGCGAGCGATTCATTAATAATCATAGGTATAATATCCGTGTACGGACCGAGAAATTAGCCGCTATATTTGATAACAACGATGAGCATGATGGCAATCGTAATCATCAATAATATCCCTAAAATGAGCGGCATATTATCTTTCGGAGGTTTTTTGCCGGGGCGTTTTCCGCCTCTTTTTCCCCGGATGCCCATAAATGCACCGGCCAGAGAGTCAATATCATCTCCCTTACTAAAATCCATGGGAAGCAGCGTTGCGAGGCTTGAGTACATAATATCTCCTTTCGAATCACTGAAAAGCTAAAACAATTTTAATTGTTTCTTATGTCTTTTGCGTTTTTCTTCGAGGATTTGTTCCTCAATGGTCTTTTTTATGACGTCAATCGGGATTGTCCTCATAATATCCCCGGCGCTATTGCATTCGCGAATCTCGCCCTCTGCAACATCATGATTGCGGAAATAAGTGATTGCATTTGCCAGACTGGAGACGGATTTTTTGTAGGTAAGTTGTGCGGAGGGCGGCGTTAATGTATAGACCTGAAACTCTATGCTGGTAGTATTGAATAAGGGCAGATCAAATGAGACATGGCTTTTCGAGGCTTTCGCTGCCTTTACGTTCGGCGCCTTAACGACATAATAACCACTGGCAATATGGGATTTATAGTAATCTGCGTGGTTTTTGCGAATCTCGGCTAATTTCTCATTAAGCTCATCCATGGTATCGCCATTTACGATGAAGGAGCCATCGAGCTTGGATAAAGCAAAATATTTTAAATTACTGCCTGCCATTATTTTCATCCATCTGCTTAGCCGTTTAGGTTGAGGAAATATAATCTATTTTCCGGAGCGAATGTAAATATTTTTGTCACAATTTTAAATTTTACGCCGTTGCCCGGCAGTTCATTTTATATCGCTGATCCCCAAAGTTTAATTAACCTGTCCGGGGAGAAATATCAGTTCAATAACTGCCAAAAATGTTTTAACTTGTCGAATTGCAAGGCATAAGAGAACCGAACTGAATTATGAATAAAATTATTATTGACGGATATAACCTTTTAAAATCCCGGGCATTTGCGATTTCTTCGGAAATGAGCCTGGAAGCGCAGCGCGATCATTTGATTCGCCTGCTACGGGGGTATGCAGCCCGGCAGCGCCGTAAAATAACCGTTGCATTCGATAACGCGCTTTTCCCGGGACAACATTCCCAGCAGGAAGGACGAGTGAAGGTGGTTTTTAGCCGTCCGGGCCAGGAAGCGGACGAGGTTATCAAGCGATTTATTCGTAAGGAAAAGGACAAGCAGGGATTGCTTGTTGTTTCATCTGACCGGGAAATTCAATTTACCGCACGGGATCACGGTGTTAAGGTTATCAGCAGCGAAGAATTTAGTGGACAGATAAAACAATCGCCGGTTGTAAAAAAACGCAAACATAATACTGACTCACCAGCCGCTTCCGGCAAGTATGGTGCGCGTATCAGCGAGAAGGAAGTTCAGTACT
>JAUIFT010000311.1 GCA_030430345.1 Calditrichia bacterium
CCACTCACTGATAAAATCACTGTCGGGATAAGGATAGGTGTCCATTCTTATCCCGGCTAAATCGGCATATTCAATCCACCATATTGTATTTTGGATGAGGTACTTCGCCAGGAATGGATTGCGTTGATTTAAATCCGGCATGCTATGCCAAAACCACCCGTCGGTAAACTGTTGCCGGTCTATGGTGGCGACATAAGGATCCTGGATAACGGTTTTCCGGTGGGAGGTTATAGTGATATTCCCTTCGCCCGCTTCCTGCTGAAAATTTAACCAGTCTGACGCCGGCAAATCATCTATCCACCAATGCATGCTGCCGCAATGGTTCAGGATCATATCCATAATCAGCTTTATTCCTTTTTGTGAAGCTGTTTTGCTGAGTGCCAGATATTGTTCGTTGCTGCCAAAGCGCTGATCCGTTTTGTAAAAATCCGTTATCGCATAACCATGATAAGAGGCGCGCGGCATATTATTCTCCAATACCGGGTTTAGCCAAATGGCAGTGAATCCCATATCGGATATGTAGTCCAGACTGTTGATGATGCCCTGAATATCCCCGCCATGACGGGAAAGCGGCGCGGCGCGGTCGAGTGTGTCCCGCATACCTTCAACGACATCATTCCCGGTATTGCCATTTGCAAAACGATCCGGCGTAATGAGATACATGACGTCCGAGGCGTCGAAGCCTTTTCGTTGCGCGGAACCGGCGATCCGTTCGCGTAGAACGTACTGATAGCTGTAAACAACGTTATTGCCGTTGCGGAATTCAATAGTGAAATTCCCCGGCGCCACCGATGGCGAGATGAACAAGTCCAGAAACAAATAGTTCTTGCTTTTTAGTTGTGTCGTTTGTTTTAGCTCGATGGCATCATTTCCTGTTAAAAGCACTTCACAATCGGCAATATCTTTTCCATAGGCCATTAATTGCAGATTCGGATTATTCATGCCTGCCCACCAGAAAGGCGGCTCGACGCGAAAATCTTTCTGGGAAAAGATTAGACCGGAAATGAGCAACAGCAGTGTAATGGTTAATTTCATCAGCGTTCTCGTATTTATTTGATGGTGTTGGAAATAGGGATTAAGGCGCATCGGAAAGACTGTAAGCCTTCGTGTCCATTTTCGCTATTAGCACTTCCTGAAAGGCACATATTTTTGTGCTGGCCTCATTTGCGTTTTCAAATTTAGCAACATCCTTAAGCGCTGCTTCTGCAGATTGAAAATCAGCGCAACGGCGAAAAAGATCGATAAGAACCAGGCCCATCCAGAGCCCGGCATCATCATGATCGAAAGGCTGCAGTATTTCCAGAATGTTGATTGCATTCCTGCGGCATTCCCGGGCCATCGTATCATCTCTGGCGTCATCACAGGCCCAGGCAGCATGTAAATATGCCTGGGCAGCGTCAACCGGTTTTTCCGGGGCGATCAGTAATGCAAAACAGGAAAAGCTGATTGCGAGGGACGGCAGATTTCTGTTTTTCAGCATCGCCTGATAATAAGGGGAAGCAATCCGTTTTTCGGCTAGCGGCAATAATTCGGCCAGATTGCTGTTGCAGTAGCCGCAATGAGGGCATTGCTGTATCCAGTGAGGCAGCGTATCGCGCATCATCGGCGGAGGTCGGAAATCCAGATCCGGGAGGCCAAATTGGTTGGAACTGCCAAGAAGTCTGTGGTTGCTTCCCTTGTTACAGTTGGCGCAAATAATGTATTGGGGAATTAAAGTTGTCAATTATTCTCTCAGTTGTTTTGAGAAAAGATAGTAAGCAGTAAGCCAATAAGCAAAAATATTTATACGCTTCCGTAGCAATGCTGCTATGAAATTGAAACTACCTGAGCAGGCGTATTTTACGTTGACTGAGAAAGTCTGCGGATGTGATTTACCAGAAAAGAGATCGTTCGCTGAGCGATTTTTGCCAGAAATTTATACTAATTATCAATGAAAGACTTTAGTACCTCCATGATTTTGGGTAAAGCAGATCCACTCTCTGCCTGGATGAAAAACCCATTGCTGCGTTCGGCGATATCCGAAAAATGATTGCGTTCAATATTGATATCCCAGATGTAGCCCTGCTGACGGTAAACCAGATGAGCAATTTGATTCGGCAGGTTTGCCGCGCCGGTAGTGCCGACGATGATAAGCAAATCTGTGGTTGATGCTGAACGCATAGCGCTCTCATAGCGATAATATGGCTCATTGTAAGTTTCGTCCCAAAGTAAAACATGGGGACGTGTAATGCTTTCACAGTGCGGACATACTAATAAGTCCCAGTATTTATTCTCAAGATTTTCCTCACGCTCGATAAAAGGGATTTCATCCGGCAGCGGATAAACCTTGTCGCAGCATTCGACAGCACAGCGCATGTAATTCAAATTCCCGTGAATCTGAAAGGTGTTCTCCAGTCGATTGCCCGCCCGCAGGTGAAGTCCGTCGACATTTTGCGTGATCAGGGTAAAACGGTCTTGCAGCATGTTTGCCAGCTCTGCTAATGCAAAATGACCAGCATTGGGCAGCGCGTGGTTGCAGACGCCCCGGCGAAACAGAAACCATTTCCAGACTTCTTTCGGCTGAAACTGAAACATCCGGAAATTAGAAATTTCCTGAAATTGATAATTCTCCGAGCCAACTGTCCAATATCCTTCCGGGCCACGAAAAGTCGGAATACCGCTTTCGGCGGAAACGCCTGCCCCGGTCAGAACAGTAATGCGCGATTTGTTTGAGATAAAAGATTTTAGCTCTTCTGTTGCTTTAGAACTTAACATACATCTGTCTCCCTGAAGGCTTATGGAAAATCAGGATTTAAAATAAACTTTTCTTAATTTCAGTTTCGAAATAAACTCTGATAAAAATTGTCGTGGATTTTCCGACGAGAGGCAAGGAAAAAATTGATAAAAAGAGCTTTAAAGTTGCTTGGGTTTTGCTGGTTCCTGGCAGATGAGCAAAAATGCCCATCTGCTCAATTTATGTTTCCATATTGATTTACAAATTAGCAGGTGTAGCGTTTATTGAGAAAATACTTGCTGCCAGGCATATCCATCCCATTCCCAAACATCCCCCATTCTGCCATTGACACCAATGCCGCCGTAAAGCACGACTCTCTGTCTTTTAACGTCGTATGCCATGCCATGAACATTGCGCGGGGGAACATTCTCTGTTATTCGTTGCCGCCAGCCTTTTTCGTCATGAATCCAGGTTTCATTGCTCGGGGAACGAACGATCATGCCACCAAAAAGAACGGCTTGTTGATTTGCCTTGTCGTATGCAATCCGGGATGCCGCACGGGCCGCTGGTTGTTCTCCGGCAAAAGCCTGCCAGCCCTTACCGTCCCATTGCCAGGTATCGCCGAGATGACCATCTGCTCCCCAACCCCCATACAACAAAATGGATTTATCGTGAGAGTTGTAGGCCAGCCGGTGAGTGCTGCGAGGCAGCGGACCCTCATCGCTCACCAACGTCCAGGATTTTCCATCCCACTGCCAGCTGCTTCCCCGGAAATTATCGTTTTGATCTTGCCCGCCAAATAAGAGCACAGATGCCTGCTCCGGAAAATACACCATGGCGTGATGGTCTCTTATGTTCGGTGCGGTAGTGCTGTCCGCAACCTGCAGCCAGGATTTGCCATCCCACTCCCAGGTGTCTGCAAAACTTTCTGTGCGGCTTTTAATGCCACCATAGAGCACCAGTTTATCTCTGGCTGAATCATAGGCCAGGCCTGCATGGATTCTCGGCTCGGGCCCGCTTTTAGCAAGCAAATGCCATGTTTTGCCATCCCACCCCCAAAGTTTGTTGGACATTTGGCGCTCTGGATTTGATCCACCGAAAAGCACTACCATCTCCAGCCTGTCGTGATATACCATTACATGGGAAGCGAGTGGGGGAGGGGCTGTGTCCGGGGTTTCCCCGGAGATCGTGTTAGATTTTGCAAACACCGATAATACGAAAATGAGCAGCAATGAAACGGTTCGTATATAGCTTGATTTAATAAGGGGGAAAATTCTCATGTCTCCTCCGAAAAGTTTGGATCGCACAATTAGTATAAGGCGGTTTTAGAATTATGTTTCGACGTATGACATCTTTCGTTGGCTGGAAGTCGATGAAACGGCTACTGGGGTGTATGGTGGTTCCGATTTGGCTGTGAGAAATGTTGGTTTTCAAGGCTTGATTTTAGCGGAACCGTGAAACTAAAGCAGCCTTCTGGATATGCAGATGTTGCTGGTCAAAATGATATCCCACAGCATAATGCGCCGGGTAGCTGATTGGGAGATTCCAGAGACAAAGGTTCATTAATGATAACCGCCCGGGTTATAGCTTTTGAAATCGTCGAACATAACCAATTCAGGGTGCTTTCTTAAAACTGAAAATAAATAAATTCCCGCTCTTGGAATTTCCCGAAAAGAATAATTGTCAGACAGAATGTAATGTATATCGCCCAGCGGAATACTAATGGTTTTGTCGCGATTAAGGTGACAACGGTTTCCTTCATCTCTTCAAAAATGTGAATTAACATGAGAAAGGCGATAGCCGCAATGGATACCATAAGCTCAAAATTGTTGAAACCTGCGACCTTAATTTGAAAGCCTGCACTGAAGTCCAGCATGTTGTTCAATAGAGTGAACACATCCGCCATTGAATTGCCGCGAAAAAAGAGGCAGCTAAAACTAAAGAGCTGAAAAGTGATAAAAACTGACCAGAGTGTGCGAATCCCATCAAAACTCTTAACTAGAAAGGCTTTCTCATTGTTGCCCGCAAAGGTTGCAGTAAA
>JAUIFT010000312.1 GCA_030430345.1 Calditrichia bacterium
GGGTTGTATCCGAAAACGATGGTTGCCCCTAACCAGATGCCGCAAAAAAGGGCAACAATAACCTGCCGGGTAATCAGTGCGAGGATAATGGCAACCAGCGGCGGCAGTAAACTGAGAAAACCGGGGACTGCACGAATGCGAACATCCTGGCGGGCATCTCCAAAGGTGACGTTAAGCGTCTGTACACCGGATGCAGATAGCTGTAACTCCTCGACTACTATTGCTGCCGGATTCGCGGCATCCAGCAGAAAGGTGCCTTCGGCAAGTATTTTCCCACTGCCATCCGCTACCGAATATGCGATGGTGCTGCGATCCTGACTGGCATATAACCCCGTGGCCGGAATAATTTTCAGTGAAAAGTCCAGGCCGCTGAGAACCACTTTCGGCGATTCCAGGGTAAAGGTTTTATCCGCCTGAGCGCCCAGGGGCATTGTTAAAATTCCCAGTAAAAGCAGACTAAGACCCGGATAGAATAGCCTGGCTAACCATCCTCTGGCTGATAATTGTAAATAATAACTGCATCTGGCAAACATCGGAAGTCCCCAATCAAGAAATGATCCGGTTGAATTACTGCGCCACGATTTCACGGGAGTAAAATATCGAACGGTGATGGCCGCTCGCCGGAGATGGCGCTCCGGTAAAAAATAATGAAAAAATAACATACGAAAGTACGTTGAGAAAGCAAAATTGGTGGGCCGCATTTGCTGGATCGCACCGTTCGATTTCTCAAGAGAATAAGGACATTCTTTTCAGATTGGCCTGGTGTAAGATTACACGTGTGAATGGATAATTTCAGGTTTTCTCCGAAAATCCAGACAAAAGTGTGCAACTGTAAAATTTTTACACAGTTTCACACTTTTTTGCGATCCGTTTGATTGCCCGTTGGTGAAGATCTTAGAAGAATGCAAAGCGGTGGATAAATTGTCGATTGGTTATCTTAGGTGCTATTTATTATGAACTTACCTCTGGTTTTTCCTTGGGGCTCTCAGCAAAATTCAATCAAGCCGATAAAACTTAACCGACTTTAAATAATCTGGCATCGCCTTTGCTCTATATTGGATATCACTTCTTTGATAACAGATCTCAATAACAAAATTCAACAAAAATCGACCTAGATTCGAAAGATTCTATATACCTCTCCTCTCCTCAACAAGGGTTAGCTGTAGTGATCAACCTACAGCTAACCCCTTTTTTATACTGTGTGCAATTTTTTACACTAGTATTTTCCATTTTCAGGGAACTTAGTCACTGCTACCCGGGCATCATTAAAGCAGGCCGCACCGCCAACCTTGTTTATTGTTGCCGGACATAAAGCTGTAGATGTTTGCGAGTTGCGGGAAGATTTCCGCCAGGCCCCTTTCGGCATGGAAACCACACCTTTCCGTACTGTCCTGGTAACTTTTAAGCGGCAAACCACCTCACCGAGGTCGTTATAAACTTTGACGATATCTTTGTCGGACAATCCCTGGGCGCTTGCATCTGCCGGGTGCATATCCAGAGACAATTCCGGATAGTTAAACTCTCCCAAAGTGCTGGACACCATTTTATTGTTTGCCGGACTAATCATTGCCAGAGGGTAGCGGCTGTCCTGGATTGGCTGATAAACATAGGGTGCCTCGCCCAGCGCTTCCGGCACCAGGTGCACTTTTTTATCTGTTGTTCGGGGAAATACTGTTTCGAACTGCACCGGTGGCCGGCCATCAAAATCGTAGCTCTGCACTTTACCGGCATTCAAAGTGGCATAATCTGCAGCGGTTTTGTTTAATGTCAGTGCATCAGATACTTTTTTCATATAAGTAGATGTATCCCACTGAAAAGGGCCGTCGTCCCAGCCACTGGCGCGCCCCAGCATGGCAAAAACGGCTTCGTTCGGCTTCGCTTCTCCGAGGGCCGGAATCACCGGCTGAACGCCACCGGCAGCATAACTGCCATAGGCCCGGCGAATTTCCCGCTGCTCCAAAAATGTGACTGCCGGCAGGAGAATATCCGCATACATGGCAGAGTCGGTCATCACCTGTTCAAAAACGACGGTAAAGAGATCTTCCCGGGAAAGCCCCCGCAAAACCGCATTTTGATCCGGCACTGTCGCCAACGGATTACAATTGTATACAAATAATGCTTTTAGCGGAATGCCCTCCGGGTTGTTCAAATAAGCCCCCAATTGCGATTGGTTAATTTCCCTGGTATTCCATTCTGTTTTCCCAAATATTTTTTCTTTGTTTAAGCTGGAAGCGCCGCTGTTGCTCATGGTATACCCGCCGCCACGCACACCGAATTTCCCTAACAAGGCCGGCATCGCCATAATAGCAGCGACGGCGTCTCCGCCATTGGCATTTCGCTCCACGCCCCATCCGCAGCGCAATACAGCCGGCTGGGCAGCCGCATACTTTTCCGCCAGCAATACGATGTGCTCACTGGCAACGCCACTGCTCTGCGCAGCTTTTTCCAATGACCAATCGGCAGCACGGGACAGCAATTTCTCGGCATCAACACAATGCGCGTCCAGAAAATTTTCATCCAGCAGATTGTTCTGCTGCCAGTGGTTAATGATTCCCAACGCCAGCGGTAAATCCGCTCCCGGATACACCGCTAAATGAAGATCAACCTCTTTCGCAGAAAAATTCCGTTTGGGATCGACCACCGCAATGAATGCGCCATTTTTTCGCGCCTCCTTCAGATAAGGTATCAGGTGAATATTGGACGCTTTTGGATTGGCGCCCCAGATGAGAATAAATTTGGCATAAGGATAATCTTCAAATGCAACGCCGGGCATTTTTCCATACATCCCGGTTGCAACCAGTGTGGTCGGAACGGCGCATAAGGTTTTCTGACAGCGGCTGGATCCAAGCTTCGCAAAATAATAGTGATCGAGAAATTCGTCCCCAAGAAAACCATTCGAGCCTCCATAATGGAAGGGGAGAATCGCTTCGCCGCCCCATTGTGCTTTAATTTCCGCAAAGCGTTCAACGATTGTTTGAATCGCGACATCCCAGGAAATGCGTTCGAAACTGTTGCTGCCTTTCCGGCCGGTTCGGCGCATTGGATACAGCAGCCGCTCTTTATGATACACGCGCCGGGCAAATCGCGACACCTTGGTGCAAATAAAGCCATCGGTATCCGGATGCCCGTTCTTTGCCCCGGCAATTTTGGTGATTTTATCATTATTGACGGTTACTTCCAATGCACAGGTATCCGGGCAATCCATCGTGCATGTTGTCTTGATAATTTGGCGCGTCAAAGCAACCTCCTTTCAGTTTCGAGACAAACTCCGAATAGTCGCTTCCAAGAAGCAATCATTCCGCAAAAATTTAGTTCAGGATACTACAAGTTTGTCTAATGTAAGTTTTGGAGGCATTTCTTGAAACAGAAATTATCTGGCCAGGAAATTATTAAACGATAGAATAAACGGTTCTATTTGATTTAGCTTGGTAATCTGATTAACGGACTAAGCTGAATTTGATTAAAACAGAAATGAATCATCTGGCACCAAGCTTTTAATAATTTTTAAAAATATTAATTAGCCAAGTTGGCCCTGATTAAGGATGATATTTTTTAGTTTCTTATAATGAGTGCATATCAGAAATAAACGATCAATAAAGCGTTGATGGAAAACGGTTGATTTCTAACTGAATGCGGGCTATTGTTAGATTAATAGAGAGGTGGATAAACCTGTTCCTAAGAGGCAATTTGTTGATAAGTAATTCCGAAATGATTTTTACAAGGAGGTATAAATGAGTAAACAACCTATCGATTTACGTGATCTGCTGATCAAGATCAAGGAAAAGAAGGAATTGGAAGCGACCCTGATGCTGGAGTTTGATTGCCGCCTGGAAGTCGATGATCCAACCATGTTGATAAAGGTGATCAACTACGTCTTGAATTATGTAAAGGAAATGAGCGAGACACCGATGCAGATGTCCCTGAATGCCACCAACCGCGGTTATTCAATGAGCTTTACGATTGCAACGGAAAAGGAGGCATTTCCGCCGTTAAACCAAAAAGTGGCGGAGGCCTTAAAGCAATACAATGGCACTATCGCCCTGGATGGGGAACCGGGAAAATACGTGCAAATGTCCCTCTCTTTTCAAGCCTAGGCAGGCTTATTCTCAATCAGCCCTTATAGGATCAACGGTTGATGATACTTCTTGCGGTATTCCATTGGCGACAGTCCGGTATGCTTTTTAAAGAGCTGCCGGAAAGACCCTGCATCCTGATAGCCGCTACGATAGATGATCTCACCAATCGGTTCGTTACTGCTTTCCAGGGCCTTTTTTACTTCTTCAATCTTGATGCGCTGTAAATATTCCAACGGCGTATTGCCGGTCGCCTTTTTGAAACGTCTAATAAAATTTCGTTTACTTAGATGGACCCTGGCGATAACATCATCTATGGTAATTCCTTCATTGTAATGGTTTTCCATATAGCTCTGAGCTTCCAGAATCTTCTCATCCTGATGATGCTTCTGCACGCTAAAAATACTGTATTGCTTTTGCGATATCTTGTCATAATCGATAAGCAACATCCGGGAAGCGAACAGTGCTGTTTCCCGTCCGCAAAATTTTTCTACGAAGTAAAGTATCAGATTCAGGTAGGCATTGGCGCCACCACAGGTGTAAATGCCATTATCATCAACTATCAATTGTCCCGGCAACAATTCGACATCCGGAAACATTTGCCGGAACATCCCTTCAAAATACCAGTGCGTAGTTGCTTTCCGTCCGTTCAGCAAA
>JAUIFT010000001.1 GCA_030430345.1 Calditrichia bacterium
ACCAAACATGGAGTAGTAGATAAAGAATGGAATCATGTCCACGCCATAGTTGGCATGGGCGGTACCGGCAGCGGTAAAGGAAGACATACCACCCGCTTCGGTAATTCCTTCTTCAAGAATTTGTCCATTGGCTGCTTCCCGGTAATAGAGCAATGAATCGGCATCAACCGGCTCGTAGAGCTGGCCGGTGTGGGCGTAGATACCAACCTGACGAAAGAGGAATTCCATACCAAAGGTACGGGCTTCATCCGGAACGATCGGCACCACTCGTTTCCCAATTTTCGGGTGCTTAATAATCTGGGAAAGCATCCGCACAAAGGCCATCGTTGTAGAAACTTCACGATCACTGCCGCCGACAAAATCGTTAAAATAGTGCAGATCCGGCACGTCCAACGCTTCGGTAAGCACCTTACGCTGTGGCACAAAGCCGTTCAGTTTGCTACGCTGATCTTGCAGATATTGAATTTCCGGGCTCTTATCATCGGGGCGATAGAACGGATATTCGGAAATTTTTTCGTCGCTAATCGGAATATCGAAACGATCACGGAAGTGACGCATTTCCTCCTGATTCAGTTTTTTCTGCTGGTGAGTAATGTTTTTACCTTCACCCGCTTCGCCCATACCGTATCCTTTGATCGTCCGGGCAAGAATAACAGTCGGAGAGCCGGTATGCTCAACGGCGGTTTTATAAGCGGCGTAAACCTTTGTGGGATCGTGACCACCCAGGCGTAATTTTTTCAGTTGGTCATCAGAAAGATGTTCAACCAGCTTGAGCAGTTCCGGATATTTTCCGAAAAATGTTTCGCGGAGATAAGAACCGGGTTCTACAACAAACTTCTGGAAGTGGCCGTCAACAGTTTCATCGAATCCTTTGATCAAATGACCGCCATGATCGTTTGCGAAGAGCGGATCCCAATCGCTGCCCCAAATAACTTTCAAAACATTCCAGCCAGCGCCGCGGAATACTGTCTCCAATTCCTGGATAATCCGGCCATTACCACGCACCGGGCCGTCCAAACGCTGCAGGTTACAGTTGATTACAAAAATAAGATTGTCCAGCTTTTCCCGGGAAGCAAGGGTAATTGCCCCGAGGGATTCCGGCTCATCAGTTTCACCATCACCAAGAAATGCCCAGACGTGCTGATTGGCTGTATCTTTAATGCCACGATCTTTCATGTATTCGGCGAAACGTGCCTGATAGATAGCGCTGATCGGACCCAATCCCATGGAAACCGTGGGGAATTCCCAAAAATTCGGCATCAGCCAGGGATGGGGATAGGAGGATAAACCACCGGTGGAAACCAACTCGCGGCGAAACGCTTCCAGATGCTCGTCATTGAGGCGGCCTTCCACATAAGCACGGGCGTAGATTCCCGGGGAACCGTGCCCCTGCATGTAAATCAAATCGCCATCGAAGCCATCGCCTTTCCCACGAAAGAAATGGTTAAAGCCGACATCATAGAGGGTTGCAGAAGAAGCAAAAGTTGAAATGTGCCCGCCAATGCCGTCAAATTTTTTGTTAGCATTTACCACCATTGCCATCGCATTCCAGCGAATGATACTTTTGATCCGCCGCTCGATCTGGCGATCACCGGGATATTCGGGTTCATCGTTAACATCGATGGTATTGATAAAAGGTGTATTGGAGAAGAAAGGTAATTTAATGCCTTTTCCATAACCGGCTTGCATTAATTGCTGAAGAATATATGTGGCACGCTCCCGGCCCTGGTAACGGATAATCTCCTCCAGCGCCTCCAGCCACTCCGAAGTTTCCTGGGCATCGACGTCCCCGTTGGCATTGAGCATTTGTTGATACTTTTCTAAAACTGCTTGTTCTATCATTACAAAGAACTCCTCTCAAAGTTGATCAAACACATTTCGCATCTAAAAAAGTCGCTACTCCTACGCATAGCAGATAATATAAAGATTGAAAACCGATTATCCAAGCCTCTTAGATAACCGTTGCTGCCCATCTGCTCATTTGTATGCTTACTCATTTACTTCACTGGCAACCAGTAATTCAGCTTTAACGCAAAAAAGTTATTCCCTTCACTGCCGAAGGCATTCAGCAGCGAACCGGCGCCGATGTTTTTCCCGAGCATTTCGTCGCTCCCCCGATCCTGCTGCCAGACTAAAAAGAAGGAACTGCCCGGCAGCCACTCCCAGCGTAAAACCAGGTTACTGCGGAAGGACAACACGTTAAAATCGGGACGTTCAAAACTGAAATTGCTCCCCGCATCACTGACCTGGTAGACGGTATTTTCTTCATCAAGAGTGAGTGTTGTGCCCTCCAGCCCATACATTCGCAGGAAACGACTGCGGGCGGCTTCCAGTTCGCCAAAATTGTAATAATACCCTTTTGCCGCAAAAGGTTCGGCATATAATTCCAATGTAAGTGATGGAGTAAAAGCATAATTCAGGCGAAACCGGGTGGCGATTGTCCGTTGATCGATGGTGCCAAAAATATAGCGATTGCCAAAGGTTGCTTCATTCCCACCGGCTATTTCCTCAATGTATTGACGTGTGTTAATCCCCCGTTCAAAATAGGGTGTTGTGGATAATTCCAACCGATCACCAAAATGCATGGAATATCCCACCCCGGTAGAAAATGCCCAGTCTCCCAGCTCACCTTTCTCAAATTCGACTTCTGCTTCCCAGCGGGTTGATGCGGCAAAATTGCTGCCCAATTCCAACTCAACCGACCAGCGGTCACCAGTTTGCATGTAAGGACCACCGCGGGTCAGCCGGTTACTTTGCACCCGGGGATCATAACCGATCTCGATACCGCCGCGCCAGAAATTCGGGAAAACCCCGGTCAATTCGATTTCCGCCCGGCTGCCCTGCCGCTCGCCGCCAAAATCCCAGCGATTAGCGGTGCCAAATTCAATGGTATAACGACGGAATAATTTACCCGGTACTGTTTCCCGATAGACCAACCGGCCATTAGTAAAGATATCATCCGCGCTGTGCAGGCGGCCGATATCGTTCAATTCCAGTCCCGGGGAATCAACCCAGAAGTTCGCCTGATATAGCCAATGGCGGCCACTGTTTTTGCGAAAACTGACGGAAGCGCTATATCCACTGAGGCTGGTGCGGGTAGCGTCCAATTCCAGGTAATCCGCATCCGGCCGCTGAAAATAATGGGCGCTGGATTGCTGAATATGCAGCAAAGCCGCGGCATCTCCACGGATGTGGCTAAATCCCGCATGACCCGTAAGAGAATATGCATTGTCCGAGAAGCGCAGGCTCCAATCCACCCCGCCGGAATAGGCGCTCCTGGTGACAATTTCCGCCAGTGCAGTCCCGCTGGCGACATCTCTTTCGACACCAGTGAAAGTGAGTCCCAGCGCAGAGGCATCTTTGCCAAATTCCTGCTGCAGTCGTAGTACCCCAAAACCAGTGGCCGGCGCTATCTCAAAGCGCTCTTCTTCCCCTGCTGTTGTTTCGATCCGGGCATACTCCCGGGCGGTAAGGGCAGCAACGGCGCCAATCGACAAACCGGAATTCAGGCGGCCGGTCAGTTTTGACGCCCCAAGAATGGTGGTATTTCCCTGAAAGCTGCTGTAAGCCGGGTTGACTTCATACAACTCCTCCAGCGCCTCTTCATCATTTAAATGTGGATTGGCACCGATACGCCGGGAGTAATAGTAATTCGGCCCGAACCCCTGCAGTAACTGATCACCCTCGGTAAAAAACGGGCGGCGTTCATCGAAGAAGGTTTCGAAGGCGCTGAGATTTACCTCGGCTGGATCCGCTTCGACCTGCCCGAAATCCGGATTGACCGTGGCATCGAGGGTTAAGTTTGGCCCCAGACCAATTTTAAAATCCACCCCGGCGCGCTGATCAAGATCCGTTTTGTCCAGGAAAGGATTATCATCGTCAATGCTGTTATCAAAAGTGAGTTCTGCAGCTGTATAGGGCAAAAACTCTACCCCGCGAGAGGGGCGCACCCCTTCGATACCCTCCAGAACGCCAAACTTTGAGGACCAGCCATTTTCATAACTGGGTATAAAAATCCAGTACGAATCTTCATTGATATCCGGTGTCCAACGATTAATGTTCACTCCCCAGATTTGCTTATTCACATTATTAAACCGCAATTGGGAAAATGGAATACGAATTTCCGTCGTCCAACCCTCCGCATCAATTCGCGTCTTCGCCGACCAAACCGGATCGTAATTGTAATCACGGCTGCGTTCCTCATCGCTGGGATGGTAATAGTCTACCCGTACTCCAGAGGCGGTGATACCAAAACTGTACGCAGTGCGGCGATCGCGGAAAGTATCCAGAGATATAATCAGTCGTTCAGAATTGCTGGCGGCATCGCGGCGGCTGATGCGGGTGATAATCCGGGAGGGTTCTTCACAATACATTTTTCCGCCGATGTAGAGGGCGTTATCATCGTATACGAAACGAACTTCCGTGGCGCGGTTGGCTGGCAAACCTTCATCCGGTCGGGTCGTCAGAAAATTATCCGCCGGGATCGCCTGCTCCCAAAAGCGTTCCGATAAGCGCCCGTCCAGCTTTAGCGATCCATTGGCTATTTTCACTGCCGTCAGTGAACTGGGGCGATCTTCGCTCTGGGCACTTGCATTAAGGGTAAATAAGATGATCAAAGAGAGGATGAAATTGGAAGGAAAATTTTTCCACGTTTGTACTTTCATAAGATTTCCCGGTTATTTAAAATGGTTAAAATCGGTCGCGCCTTCGTTTTCAGAAGTGTTCCGCCGCCTGAAAATGCGGTCAACGGTCGAAATCAGCAGTCCATACAGATCAGGAATATAATATAGAAATGAAACTTTCGAGCATTCAGAAAAATTTGCTTCACCCATGTATTCGCCGGGTGAGCGCTTTTGTTGCAGTATTTTTCTCCCTGGCCGTTCTTCCCCTGCAGGGGCAAACAGCGGACTCGTCATTTTCCTATATAAAGCCGACAGTTGCAATTTTCCCCGCTGCATTTTATCACTCGCTTTCTCCGCAATGGGAAGGGCAAACCGGGGCAGCGTTTTATCTGGAAATGCCTTTTTATTACGGGGTTGTCTATGCTGGCGTTCGAAGCAATGTCTTTCGAAGCGAAATGGAGGATCTTCCCGACTTCGAATCGACGCTCTTCTCGCTTCATTGGGGAAAATACTGGCATCTGCCAGCCGGCGCTTCATTTCTGGGTGGCGGATATGCCGGGAGCGCCTTGTTGCGCTTTGCGGAAAATGAGTTTTACCGCGGCCTCGGCGAGGTCACCGAAAGTGAGTTAAGCCTCGGTTTACAAGGACGCCTGGATTGGCAATTCAGTCAAAATTGGCATTTATTTTTTAGCGGAGATTATAATATCGTTTTCACCAGTGAACGGATACGGGAAGGGATTTTCTTGCTGGGAATTGGGAGAAAGTTTAAGTCGCCGAAGTGGCTACGAAAAGTTTTGAGGTAATAGTGGCAGTAGCAAAGTTAATTTTTTAGTACTACTGCTACTGCCACTATTATTTTCAGCCGTTAATTTTTTACAGGAAGGAATATGTCAGGCCGGCGGCGAGCACTTGCTGAATTTCCCGCTTCAGGCTGATATCCCGATCATAAAAAAGCTTCATAGTGAAACTGACCGCCAGGTATTTTGAGACCTGTGCAGAAACCAAGTTATCCCAACGAACGTCGATTTCATCCACGCCTTTTACGTTAGAAAACATGCTCAGTTTGGTAGTATAAACAATATTCTTGCTAATCTTGTCACTAAAATCAGTTACGGATTCCATACCGACTTCAGAGCGCAAGGTTTCAACTTCATCAAGTGTTTCTACATCGTCGGAATAAGCGGCAGCGAATTTATCCGCGATGGTTTGCTTTAAGGCAGCACCGAGGCGTGTCTTAAAATTTTTGAACGGCTCGTATCCCAGTCCAACACTTTCCGTGAAGTATGCCGGATCGAAAATATTGGAAATTTCCGTCTTCGGATCGGTAGAATGATTGAATCCGGCAGTAAACTGAGTTTGCCCAGTAGCACTTACGTAAGGATTAACATAAACCCCCATTTTGTAAGTAAAGACCGATTCCAGGCGAATTTCGTCTGAGGATTTTTTATCATCATCGTCGCCAACTTTGGTGCGGCCGTAAGTAATATTTGCAGTATTTGCCCAGTTAAATTTTTCCTGATCGTCAACAAATTTCCCATTAATGTTCAGCTGCCAGTTCCAGCTGTCTTCTCCACCCTGCACCGGGTTACTAAAGCTGGTTTGGGTAAAATTAAGTCCCCCAAGTAATTCATTCTTCCAGCCATACTTAGGTTTTTCTTCAGTTGCTTCCTGAGCAGTCACTGCCTGTGTGAATAATATCAACAGCGCTGCCAGGGCTGCGGTTAATAATTGCCGCTTAATCATCATATTTCTCCTTTTCGATTTTTTTATTTTATAATTATTTTTCAGCCTCGGTTTATTAATTGGTAACAGTATGCATATGAACATCCTGCTGGGGAAACGGAATAGAAATTCCTTCCCGGTCAAATTGAAGTTTCACCTTTTCCTGAAAACCAAAAAAGACGCCCCAATAATTCTCTGATTTTGTCCAGACGCGAACAGTAAAATTCACCGAGCTATCGGCCAGTTCCCCGACAACGATTAACGGCTCCGGTGTTGTCAGTACGCGCTCATCATCTTTCACCAGTTCGCTAAGCACTTTTTTCGCCTTCAGGAGATCATCATTATAACTAATACCAAAAACCATATCCACCCGCCGGGTCTTTTCTGTCGAAAAATTGGTGATGCTCCCATTCGACAATCCGCCATTCGGAATAATGATAGTTTTATTGTCCGGTGTTTTTAAAATGGTTTGAAAGACCTGAATTTCGTTGACCGTGCCGCTAAAGCCCTGCGCAGTGATAAAATCTCCAATTTTAAAAGGACGAAACAACAGAATTAGAACACCGCCGGCAAAATTCGCCAGGCTACCTTGCAGCGCCAGTCCGATCGCAAGTCCAGCCGCTCCCAAAACCGCCACAAAAGAAGTCGTCGCAACGCCCAGTGTCGAAATAACGCTAATAATCAATAACGTTTTCAGAGCGATGTTAACCAGACTGAGCAGGAATTTATGTAAAGAAGTTTCTACAGCTGCGCGGGTAAGCGTCTTGTTGAATATGTTAACAATTAATTTAATAACCCATAGTCCAACAAGCAGTGTCAAGGCAGCTTTTAGTAAGACCGGGCCGTAAAAAGTTAGAAAAGCCATTATTTGCTCTGAATATCCTTGCAGATTATCCATTTGGTATACTCCTAAACTATTATTTTTATTAATTGTGTGGTGGTGGGTTAGAGCAGTTTCTATAAATAAATTAAACTCTCATTTTAAAAATTCACGCAATAATAAAAATATTTTTTATTAACTACAAGTGTTAATAAAAACTTGGTTATACCTCAACCGGATATTCATGTTGGAAAGCTTCCTCCGCCGGCGACTTAAGAAATTCCTGAACCCACTCAATATCTTCGTTAGCGGCATCTTTCTGGCTTTCCAGTGCGGCACTTAACTGCGCTTTTGCCGGCTCGCCGATTGCGGCTAATGCTCTGGCGACGGATCTACGCACATCAGGATCTTCATCGAAGAGCACTTTCGTGAGTGCTTCGGCTGCTGCTTTACCGCCAATTTCTCCGACAATCCATGCTGCAACCCGGCGGATGTTTTTGAACAAACCTTTTTCGAGAATTTCTTTCAGGGATGGTATTACCGCCGGCCCAATTTTCACCAGCGCCTGGGCGGCATACTTGCGTGCTTCCCACTCAATCAGTGCATCGACCAATGGTTCAATAGCTGCTTCTCCGAACGCTGAAAGTCCTTCGGCTGCTGCTTCCCGGATCGCATAAGGAAAATCACTCAACGATTCAATCAGTGGCGCTATCGCCTGGGAGTCTCCCAACTCTCCGAGTGCTCTTGCTGCATATTCGCGAATCTCCCAATCCTTCTTGTATTGCAGCGCTTTAATCAGTCCTTTTACATTCTTACTGTTTAGCAACTGCGCCACATCGGGGGGTCCGAATAAAGCCATAAGCCCTCCTCATAAATAAGCCCAACATATCATAAATACCCAAAAACAACGCATAAGTTTACCGTTTATTGCAATTTATTCAAAATAAAAAATATTCCATCCGATTTAATCCATTTGTATATTCTCTAACTTTGCAGGCATGTGCCATCCGAAACCCTGGAGATCCCATCATGTTAAAAGACCAAAGCTTATTGCGCAATCAGGCACTCATTGATGGAAAATGGCAGGCAGCAGACAGCGGAAAAACATTTTCGGTAAGCAATCCTTTCGATGGCGGTCATATAGGCAATGTGCCGGACATGGGCGACTCGGAAACCCGCCGGGCAATTGATGCCGCCAATGCCGCCTTACCGGCCTGGCGGAGTAAAACAGCCGCTGACAGGGCCGCTGTTTTACTCCGCTGGCGGGATTTATTAAAGGAGCACCTGGAAGACCTGGCAACACTGATGACCACAGAGCAAGGCAAACCGCTGGCGGAAGCCCGGGGTGAAATCAACTATACTATTTCTTTCTTCGAATGGTTTGCTGAAGAGGGAAAGCGGATTTATGGCGATGTCATTCCTACTCATGCTGCTGGTCTGAGAAACCTGGTTATCAAACAGCCGGTAGGGGTTGTTGCGGCGATTACTCCCTGGAATTTTCCGGTGGCGATGGTCGGGAAAAAATTACCGGCAGCGCTGGCAGCCGGTTGCACGATGGTCTGGAAACCGGCAGAGGATACCCCGCTCTCCGGACTGGCGCTGGCGGAACTGGGACAGCGGGCCGGGCTGCCAGATGGGGTTTTTAACGTGATTACCACCAGCAATGCCGCACCGGTCGGCGGGGAAATGTGCAGCAATGACATTGTCCGGAAAATTTCTTTTACAGGATCTACCAATGTCGGAAAACTGCTGTTGCAGCAGAGCGCCGCAACGGTGAAAAAAGTCTCCATGGAGCTGGGTGGCAATGCCCCCTTCATAGTCTTCGATGATGCGGATATTGATGCCGCTGTCGCTGGTGCAATCGCCAGCAAATTCCGCAATGCCGGGCAAACCTGCGTCTGCGCCAATCGCATCCTTGTACAGGATAAAATTTATGATACCTTCACTAAAAAATTTACCGCCGCTGTCGAGAAGCTGCAGGTTGGTAACGGCCTGGATCCGGCCGTGGTTGTCGGGCCGCTGATAAATACTGCTGCACTGGAGAAAGTAGAGCGGCTTGTCGCCGATGCCCGCGATAATGGTGCAACAGTGATGATTGGCGGCAATCGCCATGCGGTGGGCGGCACATTTTTTCAGCCGACGGTGCTCAGCGAAGTCCCCTTTAGCGCCGCCTGCGCCCGGGAAGAAATTTTTGGACCGGTCGCGCCAGTCTATCGTTTTCAGGATGAAGCGGAGGCGATTTACCAGGCCAATAACACCGAGTATGGCTTGGCGGCCTATTTCTTTTCCCGCGATATTGGGAGAATTTGGCGGGTCGGAGAAGCGCTGGAATACGGCATGGTCGGGGCCAACACCGGAATGATTTCTACCGCGGTGGCACCATTTGGCGGCGTGAAAGCTTCCGGCCTCGGCCGGGAGGGCTCTCATTATGGACTGGATGACTATCTGGAAGTGAAATTCTTTTGCCTGGGGGGCATTGATCAGTAATAAATGTCCAATTTCCAATACTCAACGCCCAATGTCGAAGTCGTTTCCGATATTAAAGGAGGTTTGTTCTTTTCTTTTAACTTCGACATTGGGTATTTAATGTTGGGAATTGGACATTCTGCAGCAAAACATACGCTTAAAATCCTGGAGCTAAAAACATGTCCCGATCCAAACTCATTTTTTTCTTGCTCTGGATGATGCCGTTTTTTCTGACAGCACAGCCATCGCCGGAATCCCTGGATAAGATTATCGACAATCTGCTCAACGCATTGAAGGAAAGCGCTCAGCAGCAGCGAGTACAGCGGCTGGCTGTGGCGGATTTTGCCACAACAGCGCCAGCAGTGCAGGATGAATTCAGCAGCTATTTTGCCGAACGGCTTACATCCGCTATTTCGAAGGAGAGTAAACGCTTCCGCTTGTTTGAACGGCAGCGCCTCGATGTTATTCTGGAGGAATATTCCCTTAATTTAAGCGGCTTGATCGAAGCCGATCAGGCGCAGCGCCTTGGGGAACTGGTGCCATTGGACGTTATCCTCTCCGGCACATATACAAAGTTCAACAACCACATTGATCTGAATAGTCGCCTGATTGATGTGGTAAGCGGTGAGATTCTCCTGACCTTTTTTGGGCGGATAAAGCTGGATCAACATCTCCAACAACTTTTTTCAGGATCTCCCCGAACGGCGGAGAATCTACCGCCGGCGGCCCCGCCCTGTATTCGCGATGGGGAAACGATTCAGGCGATGCTCAACGACCTTTCCACCCCGGAACGGGTGGCATCCATTGCCCGCGGCGCGATACAAATTCCTTTTGACGAGACATGCGGCGATGTGCACTATCGGGTTATCGGAGCATTTAAACGGTATGGGAAAAACCATCCCGCGTATCAAAATTTTCTGCTCAATACGCTTGCCGGCATAAAATATCCCTCCAACGACGAACGGGCGCGCACTATCCTTTCCTTTTTCGCCGCGGATGGAATGATTGATAATGATGAATGGCGCACCGGTATCAATATGCTCCGCCATTCCCGCAGCTATCACATCTCCTCCTATCTTTCGTATCTGCTGCTTGGTCGTTCCCCGGAGAAAGATTTTCCCCTGACTTTTAAAAGGATCGATCAATATTTCTCATTGGTAGAAAAGGGGGATATTGGCTTGCCGGTAGCGATCAGTTTCAATGATGGCTTTCACGAATCGCTGGAAGCATTCGGCAATATCTATGCGAAAGAGCATCGCTCCCTGCGTTATATATTCGAAAATTACCGCCAGCGCCTTACCCTGGAAGGGAAACTCGCGAAAAGGCTTTACGGTACCCTGAAAACGATGTATGCCCGGGAAGCTTCTCTGGCAGAAAAGGAAGAGATTCTCAATCTGATTTGCGAGCTCTTTCAAAATCGTCCGCAGGATAAAGATTTCGCCAGCGACCTTTATGCCTTTGCCAATAATTTTGAAGTAACCAGCTATAAAAAACGGAATCCTGAAAAACTGAAGGAATTTCCCCCGGAACACCTGCCCTTGCTGGTTGAACAGTGCCGCTCACTTTTTTGCGATGCGCTACGACTCAGCGAATACCGCAGCCAAATTGAAGATCGCACCGATTTCTGCCTGGAACAATCTATCCCCTGTCCGGATGTTATTCCCGATGTCGATGCCTGTATTGCCATGCTATCTTCTTCAGATGGCAGTGAGCAGCTGCGGGCGATGGAATTACTGGAGCGAATGGGCAGCAAAGCGGCGCCGGCGGAAATAGCCATCCTGAAAACACTCGCCGGTGAAGACCTGGCCAATCCGGCGACGACCAACCGCATTCACCAGAGTGGTGTTACGGTGCTCGGTAATATTCGCACAAACAAGCCTGAATCACTGAAGTTATTAATGGCCTCCCTGCGCAGCACGCACAATTTTGTTCCCGATAAAGCCCTTGATGCTTTAGTCACGATTACTGCACCGGCCGTTCCCTATCTTATCGAAGGCCTGCAAAGCCGCTGGGGCGCCGTGCAATATAAATCGGCGGTTGGTTTAGGAAGGATTGGTAAAGCTGCCGGCAGTGCCTTGCCCGCCTTGCAGGAAATCATTCGTAACTCAAATAACTCTGCCGTACATTCCGCTGCTGAAAAAGCGGTACGTGCGATCAAAAATGCTCATTAAAAAAATTTCCAATATCCAACACTCAATGTCCAATGTAAAAGTGTAGTGCCAATGAAAACCGTTTTTTAATTGCTCGTGCTGGAGTGCAACGACGACGCGATCTCTTTGTGGATGAAATTTTGAGCTTGCTTCTCCCGGCAGCCCGGATCGCAATGACAGATCAAATACCATCATATATTTGACACTAACTTTTAGTTCTTACTTTTGCATTGGGCATTTTAGTTTGAGCACTGGACATTCTAAAAAATTAAAAGGAACCAGCAATGCGCATTACCAGTAACATCCAGATTCCCGGTCCGCATGGCCGCCCGCTGCTCATCGATTTTTATTACCTCGCCAACGATACGCCAAAACCAGTGGTTATTTTTGCCCACGGATTTAAAGGCTTTAAAGATTGGGGACACTGGGATTTAATCGCCCAGGAATTTGCCCGTAATGGCTTTGTATTTGTCAAATTTAATTTTTCGCACAATGGCACCACCCCGAACGATCCGGAAAATTTCGCTGACCTGGACGCTTTCGGAAATAATAACTTTTCGATTGAATTGGATGATTTGGGACGTGTCATCGATTTCGTGCTGGGGAAAGCCAGTCTGGTCCCCCCGGAAGAAATGGATACCGATCAGCTTTCCCTGATCGGACATAGTCGTGGCGGCGGCATTGTTATCCTGAAAGCGAATGAAGACCCCCGCGTGAAAAAACTTGCCACCTGGGCATCGGTCAGCGACTATGGCATTTATTATACCGAAGCAACCATCACCGCCTGGGAGAAAAACGGCGTCATCCATATTCCCAACGCCCGTACCGGGCAGGAAATGCCGCTCTACTGGCAATTCTGGGAGAACTACCAGGCCAATATTGCCCGCCTTGATATCCGCAAAGCAGCGGAGAATATTGACATTCCCCTGCTGATTGTTCATGGCACTGCAGATCCAACCGTGCCGCATCAATCGGCGCTCGATTTACAAACCTGGCATGGCAATCCTCAACTGCTGATTATTGAGGGCGGCGATCACGTTTTTGGCGGTAAACATCCCTGGGAATCCCCTGCGTTATCCGCCCATGCAGCCAAAGTAACGCAAGCAACTATCAACTTCCTTACCCCCCAACGATAGTCCGGGGTGTAGACAAACTGTACCCGAGAAAAACCCATGCACACCCTGAATCACCAACTATATCTCCAACCCGGCCGCTACATCGACAGCGATCATCCGGCAGTGATTGAATATGCGAATAATATTATCAAGGATATCGATGGCGCAAAAGCACAGGCTGTCGCCCTCTATTACACCATCCGCGATCAATTTCAGTATAATCCCTATAAAATAGACTTGCGTCCGGAAGCATTGAAGGCCAGCGCCCTGCTGCAACGAAATCATGGCTACTGCATCGAAAAGGCCTCGTTGCTTGCCGCCTGTGCACGAGTGGCGGGTATTCCCAGCCGACTGGGATTTGCCAACGTTCGCAATCACATCGGTACGGAAGCGCTGGAAAAGATGCTGAAAACCGACGTGCTCGTTTTTCACGGGTATACCGAGCTTTTTCTGACAGGGAAATGGGTAAAGGCAACCCCGGCGTTCAACCTCGAACTCTGTGAAAAGCTGGCTGTCGCTCCGCTTCCCTTCGATGGCAGCAACGATTCGATCTTCCAGGAATTTGATTCCGAGGGCGATCGTTTCATGGAATATTTACATGATTACGGCCACTTTCCCGATGTCCCCCGGGAGAAGTTCATCGAGGAACTACAGCGCTTCTATCCCCACATTTTTGAGAACACCGGACGGGATGGGGAGCGTTATTTTTATGTGGATTAAGTGAAGGAAGAATCGTTGTTCGTTGTTCGTTGTTCGTTGTTCGAAGAGCGAGCAACGATCAACGGTCTTTCACCCCAACTTTAATTTCATTTCCCAGGAACGAATAGACGGCGATAGTCAAGTCACGATTGCCGCCCCCTGTCCAAAAGGACAGGTTCTTCCCTGTCCGTCATGCCGGAATAAAATCCGTTCTCCTGCCTGATTTTTCCTCCTTTCAAATTAGCTAGATTGCCTTTGCGCTTAATAAACACTCAATCTTGCAAAAAAGGCAACACTTGAAAGGAGTCTCAAATGAAAAATACTCAGCATAGAACCGCGCTCATCACCGGTGCCTCCCGCGGTCTCGGTTTATCCCTGGCAAGAAGCATGGCCAAAGCAGGCTGGAGGCTCATCATTAACGCCCGGAATAGCAGCCCCCTGGAAACCGTTCGTGAAGAATTAGCACAGCAAACCACCGTTCTGGCAATTGCCGGGGATGTTGGCGACCCCAGGCATCGTCAGGAACTGGCAGAAGCTGCAGTTTATCTTGGTAAGCTCGATGCCGTGGTTAACAATGCCGGCATTCTCGGAGCGAGTCCCTTACCGAACTTACTGGATTATCCATTGGATCAGCTGACAACGGTTTTTCAGCTAAATACCCTGGCGCCATTGGCAGTATTACAAGCGCTGCAGCCTCACCTGCGGGAAAATGCAGTCATCATCAACATCAGCAGCGATGCCGCCGTGGCAGCGTATCCCGGCTGGGGCGGATATGGGGCCAGCAAGGCCGCGCTGGAACAGCTTTCCGCAGTGCTCGCCGTGGAAAACGATAACTGGCGGGTATACCATGTCGATCCCGGCGATATGCGCACGCAAATGCATCAGGATGCTTTCCCGGGAGAAGATATCAGCGACCGCCCACTGCCGGAAGCCAGCGTGCCCGGTCTTCTTGCCCTACTCAACGGCGAGCACGCATCCGGCCGCTATCGCACCAAAAACCTGACATCAACTGTAACTATTAACCATCTCTTATACAAGTGAGGTGACGGCATGAATGCGATTTCACTTTCTGACACGAAACATATCGATTTAGATAAAACGGCTCACTCCTGGGATTTCGACTTACCGGCGACTTTGGAAGCAGGAGAGCCCCCGGAAGCGCGGGGACTTACCCGCGACCGCGTTCGCCTGATGGTTTCTTACATCAGTGATGATCAGATCTACCATACCCGTTTCCAAAACTTGCCGGCTTTTCTCGATAGCGGAGATATACTGGTGATCAATACCAGCGGCACGCTCAATGCTGCCCTGCCGATCACATCCGGGGAAGATAGAAAACTGGCACTACATCTCTCCGGGCATTTACCCGGAGGATTATGGATTGTCGAGTTACGTCAGCTGGCCGGAAATGCCACTTTTCCTTTTCCGGATGGGGAAGCCGGCCGCACTTATCAACTGCCGGGAAAAGGCAGCGTGACGCTGAAGACGCCCTATTTTCTCTCCTTCGGCGATCAAAAATCCCGGGCATCGAAACGCCTGTGGATTGCTGCCCTGGATATTCCGTTCCCATTGCATCAATATCTGGACAAATACGGCGCGCCGATCCGCTACAGTTATCTAAAATCTTCCTGGCCGGCGTCGTTTTATCAAACCGTATTTGCCAATGAACCGGGCAGCGCGGAAATGCCCTCGGCCGGACGAGCCTTTACCCCGGAGCTGATCACCCAATTGGTTGCCAAAGGCGTTACCGTTTTGCCATTAGTGCTTCATACCGGCGTCGCCAGTCTGGAGGGAGATGAAACCCCTTATGAAGAATTTTACCGAATCCCCGCCAATACTGCCCGGACGATCAACCAACGCAGGGCGGATCGCAAGCGGGTCATCGCCGTTGGCACCACTGTAGTTCGCGCATTGGAAACTGTTGCCGATAAAAACGGGACTGTCCATGCCGCTGAGGGCTGGACCCGCAAAATTATCGACGGAAAAGCCCCACTCCGCATCGTCGATGGCATGCTGACCGGCCTGCACGCGCCCCGTGCCTCGCACCTGGCGATGCTTACGGCGCTAAGCGGCAGCGAGCATCTGGAAAAGACATACCGGGAAGCGTTGGAGAGACAGTATATCTGGCACGAGTTCGGGGATTTGCATTTGATTTTGCCATAATAATACACGTTTTATTTAGCCTTGGATGACGCTGATTGACACGGATGCAGAGTACGAAATAAAACCATTACTTATAATCTGTGTGGTTCCGTGCTTATCAGTGGCCAAAGAAAAGAAGAGGCAAATTTGCTTTCTTCCAGCAGTATTCTGATATTCTATCATCCGTTGAAAAATATTTTTTAAAGTGATAATACTTGATTTTCATCAATTAAGGAGCTTGACATGGATAACTTTCAAATAAAGCAGTATCTGGAAAGAATAAATGTGGCGGAACGTTTTGCCCCGGACCTGGCATTTCTCAAACACCTGCAATGGCAGCATTTTCTCAACATTCCCTTCGAGAACCTGGATATTGCCCGGCAAACCCCCATTCGCCTGAAAGAAGCCGGCGTATTCGATAAGCTGATCTCCCGGAAGCGTGGCGGTTTCTGCTACGAACTCAATGGTTTGTTTGGCGCACTGTTACGCGGCCTTGGTTATGACGTCGATTTTATTTCCGCCAGCGTCTACAGTAAGGATAAGCAACGTTTTGGGCGTCCGCTCGATCACCTGGCATTATTAGTAAACCTTGATCAGGTCTACCTGGTTGACGTCGGGTTTGGTGATTCCATTCGCCAGCCGCTGCCGCTGACCGGGGAGATCAAGGAGGATGTCAGCGGCCGTTATCGTGTTGTGCCGTTCGATTATCCGGATCAGCCATTGCTGCTGCAAAAGGCGGATGAAAATGGCTGGCAGCAATCTTACCGCTTTTCCATCCAGCCGCGGCAGTGGGAAGATTTTACCGAGGCCTGCGTCTATCAACAGACCTCTCCGGAATCCCACTTTACTCATGGCGATATTTGCACCATCGCGACAGGGGAAGGGCGCGTCACTTACTCTGATGGTGGATTTACGCTGACGGATGCCCGGGGAAAGCGGAAAATTGAAATTACATCCGATGAGTTGTTACAAGATAGGTTTCAGGAATACTTTGGCATTGACCTGGTTTTTCAGCAATTGCCCAGGCCAGCTTGATTCGGGAAAAGATTTCCAAGCCGCTTGCTTTCCCTTTGCCTGTCTGCCTATATTGGCCGCCGCAAAAGCAGAAAGGTAATATCATGTTAATAGGTAAAGAAAAAAGAGCACTGCGCGCCCGGGGAAATCAGCTCAAGGCAGAGTTGTGGGTCGGTAAAGAAGGCGTGTCCGAAGGTACCATCCACGCCTTGCAGAATGCCTTTAATACCAAAGAGCTGGTTAAAGTGAAGCTGCAGGACAGCTGCCCGACGGGCAAAAAGGAAGTAGCGGAGATTCTTTCCCAGGAAACAGCATCCGATTTGGTGCAGATCCTCGGAAACACCATGCTGCTTTATCGTCCCTTGCCGGAAACCACTGAATAATGCGATCGCCGGCTTTCCCTAATTTGCTTTCCGTAGTAAATCCTCCGCCGCGATCTCCTGCGCCTGCGCTGCTGCCGGTCGGTTGGTGTGGCGATACACCTGCGCCAGCAAGCGCCGGGGCTGCACCCAATCGGGTTTTAATGCCGCCAACTTGAGCAGGTTTTCTTCCGTCCGCTTCATCAAACGGTATTCCCAAAACAAAGCGGCACTCAACAGTAAAAGACGCGCTTCATCTTTCCCATACTCTTTTTCGATCATTTCCAGATCTTTTTTGAGAGATGTTCGATCATCCGGATGGATTACCACGAAGCGAGCCGGCTGGGATAATGCTTTTCCGCTACTATCCTGCAGCTCCCAGCGATAAGGGATGTCCGCTGATAATGCCGGCAGGTGATCGGGATAAACAGCATGTCCTGTGGCGGAAATATCTATTGTATGCGCTTCATTATGGATATCACTTTCAATGAGGATCATGCGCGCTGCGTTGTTGGCGCCTTCACTTTTCCATTGGAACTGCGGACGGCCATCCGGTACTTTCGTATTTTGCGGATAAATTGTTTGCCGGAATGCGCGATCTGTCGATTCGCCGCTACGGGTCGCGCCAGCCATCGAGCCGGAGCGTTCGCTTCCCCAGAGGAAATTGGAAACCGTCAGATGTAAATTTACCAAGAAACCATCCGTCGCATTCTCTGCAGCAACTTCATATTCCTTTTCGGCGCTCACGACCGTTTCTTCTCCGCTGTAGTAGAGAATTTGCGCACTGCTGTTTACGCCGGTTTTGATGACGTCTCCCCGGAAAAGCTTATGTTTGATCGTCGCCGGAGCAGCTTGCCCGCTACTATCCGTTACAGTAACTTCCCCTTGCAAAACGGTGAATACCGCAACGTCCTTTCCCCAAAGAGTTGCACCCAGGCATACCAATAAAAATGCGATGCTGGTAGTGATGCGGATAAGTCCTTTCATATCATCGACTCCTGTCTGATAAACAATGATTATTGCTACAGTTACCGCCCAATTAACACGAACGGTGACCAATAAAAGGGAGACGAAAAGCGCTGATTTTCTCGCAAATTCTTTTTTGCCTGTTGTAAAGCGGCCGATTTCGGCTTACCGGCGAGCATTTCCCGGTAAAATTCGATCATCAAATGAGAGGTGGATGTGTCATTCACCGGCCAGAGGGAAACCAGCAGATTCTTTGCGCCGGCATAAAAAAATCCCCGGGTCATCCCGACAATTCCTTCCCCGCGCACTAACTGTCCGCTGCCGGTTTCGCAGGCACTCAAAACTACCAAATCCGCATTTAAATGCAGTTGGTAAATTTCACCGGCGTATAACGCGCCATCTTCTTCAGCTTCATCTTCTCCGGTGAGATAGACGGCGGAAAGTTGCGGAAAAGCAGCATCAACGGCCGCATGTGTCGCCAAATGGACATAACGATAATTCACCAGTTGCTCGCTCTTCAAATGATGTTCATTCGCATCTGTTTCGAATAAAATATCCGTTGAAAAATGATTGGCATCGAACAACGCCTGGATTTGCCGGATTTCCCGTTCACTGTCGGGCAATCGCGCCATCGATCTCCGGGCCGGAGCAAAATCTGCAAACAGATTCTCACTGGCAATTGCAGGATTTTCCGCTCCCCGGGCAAATGGGGCGTATCCAATAAACTTTGCCGCTGCGGGCGCCTGCCAGGAAGGCGTGCTAAAAATTGTTGCGGAATAACTGTAGCGAATCTGATGCGCCTGGTCCAGATAAGGCAAGGTGGCAAAATCACGCCGCTTCCCGGAAATATCTTCGCTCAGCAGCGTCTCAAAGGGAATCAGGTAAAGAATATTATCCGGCACAATGATCAGGGATTTTCCGGCAATCTGTCCGGCGATCGGTGCCAGCAACACCTCATACAACTGGCGGGCATAACGGGTATAAATGAAGTAGTCGTTGCTCGTCAATCCAAAGTGCACTTGGCGCACCCGCTGCGCTAATAGCGGTGGTTTTTCCAGTTTGATCCAATCGACGTCCGATGCTGAAATAATGAAGATGAAAATATCTTCATCGCTGACGACATACTCCAGCAGCATTTCGTCCACACTGAGGCGTTCCTGAACATCGGCAATACCGGCGTTATTTACACCATACTTCAGGCGGTGATAGCCGGGATAATTTTTCTCCAACGCTCCGATAAATCTACGGTATTCTCCATTCAGCCGAAACATTTCCTGCTGCCAATCAGCCAGGCGAGCGCTGTCCGTCCCGCCGGCGATTTGCCGGTCGTAATAACTCAGGGCATTTTTTAGTGATTTTTCCTGCGCTAATAAAGAGTCCGGAATACCGGAAAATTGCCGGGCCCGCACTTCCTGCATCGCCGCCAGCAGAACAGCTGCCCGGTTCTTCTCGGCAAATTCAAATCCGGCAGCGAAATAATCCTTCGTTCCACTAATGCCATGCAAATAGAAAGCTGTCAACACCGCTTCTTCGTATATTTCTGCGCTTTCGTTGGTCAGAAAAAGTTTGGAGTCTTTTTCTTTGTAACTGGTTCGAATCCGATCGATCAGTCCGGAAAGTAAGTGATATGTTTCCAGTGATCGATCTAACCAGTTTTTCCCATCCGCCCCGGATGTCTGGAATGCCTGTTCCCGTAATGCCCGCGCTTTCAACATCAAGACCCGCACTACGCTGTAATCATTTGTAATTCCTTCCAGCGATGGATTACTGCTGATAGTGAGATCATCAAATCCATCGATGAGAAGCACCAACGCTCTCTGGTAGTATCCCAGCGCAGCCAAATGTTGCTGAAGGGCAGCATGAATTTCCCCGATCTTTTCGTAAGTCAGTGCAACGGAGGGATGATGCGCGCCGAGAATTGACTGGTAAATGCCCAGTGCTTTTCGGTAATAGTTCATTGCTCTCGGCGGATCATCCAATGCCATGTAATCATCGCCAAGACTGCCATATACATTGGCGGTTTCCAGATGCATTTCACCCAGGTTTACCTGCAGTAATCCCAATGCTTTTTCATGGTACTTTAGCGCGGTGGACACATCCCCTTTTACCTGATAAGCTACACCAATATTATGATAACTCATGGCAATATGCGGATGTTCGGCCGGCAGTACCTGTTCCCATATCGCAATGGCTTTTTGATAGTAATCCAGGGCTGTATCATATTGTTTTTTCTGCTGATGTACGCTGCCGATGTTATGATAGCTTGCGGCAATATCACTGTGTGTTTCCCCTTTTACCCGGCGATCGATATTCAGCGATTGGGTGTAATAGGAAAGTGCCCGGTTATAATCTCCCTGCTCATCATATATCAAACCAATATTATGGTATACCGCCCCCACATGCGGATGATTTTCACCCAACGTTTTTCGCCGGATTTCCAACGCTTTATTGTAGTGATGCAGGGAGCGGGTTTCATCTCCCCAAACGTAATAAAGGCTGCCCAACTGGTGATGACTGCGGGCAATGCCCGGATGATCGGGGGAAAAATGCGTTTGCCCGTAGCGCAGGGCGTCCTGCAATATTCGTTCGGACCGCTTGATTTCTCCGAGAATGCGCCAATTGCTTCCCAGCAGGTTTTGGCTATGCAGATATTTTTCCCGGATTTTTACATCATCGTCTTCCTGTAAAAATGCAGCGTAGATTTTGCCGGCCTGTAATAGATCGGCAGCGGACTTCTCGTAGTCGCCATTGCTTCGCGCGGCTATCCCCCGTTGATAAATCTCATTTGCAGCAGCAGTATCCGCCACAGCGGCCCGGATTTCTCCCTGGAGCAAAAGCAGCATTAAAACACAAAGCGCGCCGGGGACACAGCAGGGAAAGCGATATGGAAAAGACCGTTCTAACAATTTATTCTCCTGTTCACTCCAACAATAACTATTTGTGAGTGAATCAGATGGTAAAGGGATTTATCCAGGTGCCGCGAAACAGACGGGCATAGATGGAAAGCAGCAGGTACCAGAACAGAAAATTGGCGAAAGCGATGATCGTTGCAAAGATAAATAATGCTACACCAATGCTCAGGTAATAGTTAATGGACAGCACCGTATTGGTAATATTTACCCCGGAAAGCAGGGCGATAAAGTTGATTACCAGCATCACCCCGATAATCGCCAGCAGCCCTGCCCAAACGCGTTTAATGTCTGCCGGACTGGGAGCAATATGAGAGGCGATGCAAAGTGAGATGTAGATAAACAACCAAAATTGCCAGCGATCCAGGTTTGCCCGGGTAAACAATAATCGCAATGTTTCAATACCGGTATTAAAGAATACTTCGAACTGGGTCAGTATATTTTTGGTGACGGAAAAATGATGGGAGCGGCGGATTGCTTCCCCAATCACCCGTTCCGCATTTGGCACCAGCAGATATAACGCCAGATACATAACGATGCTGCCAATAATCAAAGGCGCTGCCCCGATAAAGAAATTGCCAATTTGATGAATAATGTTGTTTTTATTATACACATGGCTGACATATCCAAGAATACCGGTGTATTTGTCTGGTTTATAGAATTGAATTTCGGTCACTTTATGGCCAAAAAGATAACAAAATAAAGCATGACCAAATTCATGAATCGGCGTGCCCAGCCAGGCAGTAAATAAAATGCCCCGCCAGCCAATGCTTTTAATGAAGGAGATCGTGGTCATTCGTTCCAGCAAATAGAGGATGGATCCGAAAATAAAAAAAATGCCTAAAATACCGGCCAATTGACTGAAAGTTGACGTAAACGCTTCCAGCAATAAAGCCATCAGTTTTTCAAATCTCATACCCTGCTGCTCCGAAAAACCTTTGTGCGAATGTAATGTATTGTTATTATACCTTTGGAAGGAATGAAGATAAGCATTTGCCCGAACTATTGCAAATGCAATGTATCCGGAGAGCCTTCGGTGTAATCATCCGAAGGCGAGAAGATTTTAAGAAATGTTTGTTTACTACCGAAATTAATGAGCAGCGCAGCTCTTTACGGCATATTGCTGATGTAAGCGGTAGTTAAACCAGTGCGAGGCGACAATTAACAACGCCCCAACCGGTAATAACACCGGCTCAAGATGATGATCGAAAAATAATTTGGTAGCAATAATCAACGCAATACCGCTTACCAGAAAGATGTAAGGATAGATATTACGATGCACTTTCAGATAACCACTGGTAATGGATACGGCACCGACCGCCAGAGCGAGTAAGATCATTGCGATTTCGAATGCCGGCTCCCAGAGGAAACCAAGCCCGAGCATCGCAGCTAAAGGTAGTAGAAAGGGCATAAAAGCGCAATGAATGGCACATAAGAGAGAAGCGGAGATACCAAATTTATCGAGGTTGAATTTTTCAGCGAGGTGATTAATGGATTTCACAATTGTTTCCTTTTGTTAAGTCTGTTTAATATCTGTTCTGCAATTCAGTTGCAAATATATAGTATGCAAGAACGAAATGCAACAAGGTTGCAAAAAAATTCTGGCAACTTGATTTGTCCGGCCGGTTATCGTATTATAAATAAGAATTTAACAATATGATTTTTAGAAAAACATGACAATGACCGACGAAAAATTACGCAATCACAGTATTCGCCCAACGGCAATCCGGAAGACGATTCTCGATCTCTTTATCTCTTCCGGGTATGCGCTCTCCCATGCAGATATCGAAAAACTGCTCGACAATCGATGCGATCGGGTAACGATTTACCGCACCCTGGAGCGCTTTGAGAAGCAGGGCCTGATCCACAAAGTGCCGGATAACAGCAACATCAATAAATATGCGGTATGCTCGGATACCTCTTGCACTTCTCAGCAGCATCATGACGAACACTTGCATTTCACCTGTGAGCAGTGCGGGAACATCTTTTGCCTGAATATAAAAAATATGCCTGCTTTGGAATTGCCTTCCGGCTATCTTCTAAACCGGATTTCCCTGGAAGCGGAGGGTATATGCAAAGGGTGTAATGAAGCGAATTGATTCAGCCAGCGGTATTCCATCAGGTTGAATCAATATTTTACCCGCAAAACACGCGAAAATAAAAGTTAAAAGAATATAGGATAATTTTAAGGAATAAAGACAGTTTTCGAGTCAGGTTAGTATCTGTTTGTAAGTTGTATCTTTTTTCCGCGTGTTTTGCGTATTTCGCGGGCAATAAAGTGTAAAAATCCTGGTCGCGATAAATTCTACATTTAACGATCCTTTAAATTACCAGTGCCATCACTTGTAATACCGTTTCGTAAAGCCGGTAAATTCTCCCCGCCCGAAAATTACCCGGGAAATATATGCAGTGATAAATCCCAGGCCATATCCAATAATCTGGATCGGCATTACCAGCGGCACCAGGTAGAGCATTTGGATATTCCCGTATTGCAACATCGCATGCGCGCCGGAGAGCAGTAACACCGCAATGCCGGCTAGAAACAACCATTTCGATATCCCCCATACTGCCGGCACAAGGACACTGACCAGAACGAGTAGTAGCAAGGCCAATGTTGCCAGTGCCGGTAAGGCCTGCACCAGTTCCAGCATCTTCTCATCGATTTTATAGAGATTAATGCGGGCAACGCCCCAATTAAAAACCTGCCGGTAAAACTTTCGGATAGAGGTGCGCCGTTTGTGAAAAACAATCGCATCTTCGATTAACACCACTTTTGCCCCGCTTTCGATGATGCGGTGGCTGAACTCAATATCCTGCCCATGACGCAGCTTTCCGAATCCACCAATATTTTCGTAAACTTCTCGGGATAATCCCATATTGAAGCTGCGCGGATAATACTTCCCCAGCCGTTTCTTTTTATGCCCCCTTATCCCGCCGGTGGTTATAAATGACGTCATCGAGTAGTTGATCGCTTTTAGTAATGGTGGAAAATCTTTCCGGTAGGAATCCGGGCCACCGAAAGCGTCGGCAGCTTCCGCCTGCAAGCCTTCGTCTATTGCTTTTAACCAGCCGGGATCGACAGTACAATCGGAATCGATAAAGATAAAAAAGTCGCCCCGCGCTTTCATCATGCCCATATTACGGGCCGCGCCCGGGCCCTGGTTTTCCTGTGGATAAAAATGTAATTCGAATGGTGAGTTTGCCTGGAAGGATTTTACATAACTCGCAGTGCCATCGGTAGAACCATCATCAGCGATGATCAGCTCGTATCTTTCCCGGGGAAAGTTCAGCTTGCCAAAGGAGCCCAGTAAAGCCCGAATTTCATCTTCACGATTATAGGAGGGAACTATTACAGAAAAGAACTCATATCGTTTCATTCCAGCGTTTCTCGAATAGAATAATTCTCATTTTCCGCTAATCCGGCGCTGATCATTTCTGCTACCAGGCCAAATCCGATAAATTGGATACCGACAATTATCAGGATATTCCCCATAAAGAAGAGCGGCCGTTTACCGATACCGATCCCCTGAAACCAGAGAACCGTCAGATATACTTCGATACAAAAACCGATCATGAATGTCAGAACCCCGACAATGCCGAAAATATGCAGCGGAGAGGTGCGGAAGCGCGTGAGAAACAGCACGGTTATCAAATCAAAAAATCCGTTAAAAAATCGCCGGATGCCGTATTTGCTTTTCCCATATTTGCGGGCATGATGTTTAACAACGATTTCCCCGACACGAAATCCCTGCCAGTGCGCCAGCACCGGTAAAAAGCGATGCAATTCGCCATAGACCAGGAAAGACTCTACCACCTCACGGCGATAGGCTTTTAAACCGCAGTTAAAATCGTGCAGGCGAATGCCGGTTAACTTGGATGTCACATAATTATAGATTTTCGAGGGAAGTGTTTTTGTAATGGGGTCATGCCGTTCTTTTTTCCAGCCGGAGACCATATCAAATCCTTCCTCCAGCTTGCTCAGTAAATGGGGAATTTCCTGTGGATCGTCCTGCAGGTCGGCATCCATGGTGATAATAAATTTTCCCTGCGCCTTTTTAAATCCGACGGCCAAAGCGGGGCTTTTCCCATAATTGCGGCGAAAGCGCACCGCGACAAGGTTCGGATATTTTGGCTTGAGGGATTGAATCGTTTCAAACATCCCGTCGTTGCTGCCATCATCCACGATGATAATTTCAAAGTCCAGATCCAGGGGCTTGGTAGCGGCAGTAATTTGTTTCAATAATTCCGGAATCGATTCTTTTTCATTATAAGCTGGTATAACCAGAGACAGATCCATAAGCACTATTCATTCACATTGAGCTGTTCGACTTTACTGCTAATCTGGATGGTTAACTGTTGCAGATCGACAGGCTGATTAAGCGCAATTTCTTTATAAAATATAGTAATTCGTTCTTTTTGATCCAACATGGTAAACTGGACAATCATCGGTACATATACGCCATCAATAATCTGATAATTTTTGAAATCCTGACGCACAAACGCCCGGCCGTCGCGCAAGGCTTCTACGCTCTCCAGCAAACCGGTTTCCGGGTTGACGATGTAGCGATATTCGATATCTTCTATCACCGTGGTGAAAATACCGTGTAGTCCGTCCTGAAGCTGTAAAGGCTCTTCCCAGTTCCCGGCGTATCCCAGTGCTGCAAACTTCAGATCCTTAAAGGTGATAGTGGTTTGCATAAAACGATTCAAATAAGGATCGTCCACACTGCCGGAAAGAAAATGATTTTCATGCTGATTATACCAGATAAAGCGGGACGGGCCGACGAAAATTTCCCCGACGTCCAGCCCCAGGGGGCCTTCCACTTTCATAAAGAGCTTTTCCGGGCGCTGCCAGTGGGTCTGCAGGGAGGCGTTGCCGTTAAAGCTTTCCGATTCGACGGAGAGTTTCGCCTTGCCATAGAAGCTCTGAATTCTGTCAAAGTTTTGACGATAAGCGTCCGGCCAAACTTCCAGCGCCTCCAGGAATGGTTTGATCGGTCGGGCATTGCCACTTTGTGCAACGCCGGCGGCGCATCCGCTTAAAAAGAGCGCCACAGCGCTGAAGAGAAGCCCTTGCCACCACTTCGAAAGAAAATGTCTTATTTGCCTACTCATTTGTTGCCCTTCCCAAAGGGTTAAATATTTAACGTCCCAGTGTTATTCTTAAAGATTCACTATCCGGCGATTTATCCAACGCCTGCTGCCAGAAGTTCTTCGCTTGTTCCAGCTGGTTTAATTTAAGATAAATATCGCCCAGATGCTCGAGAATTTCCGGATGGCCCCCAACCATCTCCGCTGCTTTCTGCACATATTCCAGCGCATGGACATATTCCCCTTTCTGATAATAGATCCAGCCCATTGTATCCAGGTAGGCGGCATTGAGGGGATTTTTGGAGATTGCCCGGGCGGCCATCTCCTGCGCATCATCCAAACGTACGCCACGCACGCTTAATGAATAGCTATAGTTATTCAGTATCAGATCGTTATCGGGATATTGTATCAATGCGGATTCATAGAGAGAATCCAGTTCGGTAAACATGCGTAAATCGTTATAAATACTGCCAAGCGTTGTAATCGTATTCAGGTTGCCGTTATCAAGCTGATAGGCTTTTTCCAGCGGCACAACCGCTTCCGGCAAACGGTTCAGTTGCAGCAAAGAGTTACCATAGAGGGAAAGCAGGGCAGGATTATCCGGCACTGTTTCAATCGCCCGGCTAAGCACTTCCGCGCATTTGCCGTAGGCTTCCTGCTCGTATAATAAAACCGCTAGAAACTCCCAGGCTCTCCCGTTCCAGGGCTCCAGCGTGGTCAGTTCTTCAAAATGGGTTTTCGCTTCTTCATAAAGATTCTGGTTAATGGCAATTCGTCCCATCAGGAGATATGCGCGATCCTTCAGGGCCGGGTTACTGAGCACCGGCTGCAGCACAT
>JAUIFT010000313.1 GCA_030430345.1 Calditrichia bacterium
GGCGGCGTTTTCCGCTCCGATGACGGCGGAAAAAAATGGATCAAAGTAAACGAAGAGCGCAAGCTGCGCCAGCGCGCCTGGTATTACACCCGTATTTATGCCGATACCCAGAATGAGGATATGGTTTACGTGCTGAACGTGCGTTTCTGGCGTTCGAAAGATGGCGGGAAAACCTACGAGCGGATTGGCACGCCGCACGGCGATCATCACGATCTTTGGATTGATCCCGATGAACCATCACGGATGGTAATTGGCGATGACGGCGGCGCCCAGGTGACTGTTAACGGCGGGGAAAGCTGGACGACCTACCACAATCAACCAACCGCGCAATTTTACCGGGTGACCACGGACAATCATTTTCCCTACCGTATTTACGGCGCACAGCAGGATAATTCCACGGTGCGGATTTATCATCGCACCAATGGCAACGGCATCAGCGAACGAAACTGGAAACCAACCGCCGGAGGGGAAAGTGGTCATATCGCCCCACATCCGGATAATCCCGATATCGTTTACGGTGGTTCCTATGACGGTTTTCTCACCCGCTACGATCATAGTACCGGCACCAATCGCATTGTTGATGTCTGGCCGGATAATCCCATGGGGCATGGCGCGGAAGGGATGAAATACCGCTTTCAGTGGAACTTCCCGATTTTCTTTTCCCCGCACGATCCCAACGTGCTCTACACTGCCGGCAACCACCTTTTCAAAACGACAACAGAGGGGCAAAATTGGGAAATGATCAGTCCGGACCTGACCCGCAATGATGCCAGCAAACTCGGGCCATCCGGCGGGCCGATTACCAAAGATAATACCAGCGTCGAATATTATTGCACCATTTTCGCCGCATTGGAAAGTCCGCACGAAGCCGGGGTGATCTGGGCCGGCTCCGATGATGGTTTGATCCATATTACCCGCGACGGCGGAGAGAATTGGGAGAACGTCACCCCGCCGAAAAAGATGATGCCGGAGTGGATGTTGATTAACGGCATTGAGGCGCATCCCAGCGAACCGGGCGGCCTCTACGTTGCCGGCACCCGTTATAAACTGGACGATTTCCGCCCCTATCTCTACAAAACACTCGATTACGGGAAGACCTGGAAAAAAATTACCAATGGGATCGATCCGAATCATTTTACCCGGGCAATTCGCGCCGATCCCCATCAACCCCGCCTGCTCTATGCCGGCACGGAAAGCGGCCTCTACATCTCTTTTGATGATGGTATCAGTTGGCAGTCTTTCCAGCGCAATTTACCGATCGTGCCAATTACCGATCTGGCTTTAAAAGAAAATGACCTGATCGTCGCTACCCAGGGCCGTTCCTTTTGGGTGATGGATGACCTCACTCCGCTGCATCAATTGGCGGATGCCGCCGCTGCGGAAAATTTCTGGCTCTATGAACCGCGTCCCACCTATCCCTTTTCCGGCGGAACGGCGGAAGGGTCGACGACGCGCGGGCAGAATCCTCCGGCCGGCGTCATGCTTCATTATTATTTGAAATCGGCCCCGGACAGCAATGCCATCGCCTTAAAAATTCTTGACAACGATGGTCAATTGATCAAAAAATTTACTCCAAAATCGAAAAAGGAAAGCGGGGCGGCGATTTCCCTCAAGTCCGGGATGAACCGCTTTGTCTGGGATATGCGCTATCCTGATGCGAAAAAATTTGACGGGTTGATTCTCTGGTGGGGAGAGCTGCAGGGGCCGCAGGCCGTTCCCGGTCCATACCAGGCCCGCCTGATTGTCGATGGCGATTCCAGCACGGTGCCGTTTGAAATTCTTGCCAATCCCCGCCTGGATGTCAGTCAGGAGGATATGCAGGCGCAATTCGATTTTCTCAGTGAGATTCGGGATAAATTGAGCGAAGTACACGAAGGCATTGAAAAAATCCGCAAAGTGCGCAAGCAAATAAAAACTGTAGAAAGCCGCCTGGAAGAAGACCAGGGAGAAGCGATTAAGTCTGCCGGTAAAGCGATGCTGGAAAAGTTGAAGGAAATCGAAGAGGCACTTTATCAGACGAAGAACCGGAGCCGCCAGGATCCGCTGAACTTTCCGATTCGCCTCAATAACAAGCTCGCTACCCTGGCATCGTATATGTCCATCGGCAGTCAGCGCCCCACCGATCAGGCAGTAGCGGTGAAAAACGAACTAACTGCGCTGATTGACGCGGAACTGGCAACGCTGAAGGATGTTCTTGCCAGCGATCTTCCCGCCTACAACCAGACGGTGCGCGCCGGCAATATCCCCGCTGTTTCAGTAGAGTAGTAGCAGTTCGCAGTAGTGCATTTTATGTCGAAGGCATTACAGGTCAAACCCCGGGATATCTTTTCCATCCCGGGGTTGGCCAACCATCCCGGGCTAAAATATGCCGAAGGTATTACACAACCTATCCGAATTTCGTAACATTGTTAAGGAAAACCTTCGAAGTGTATCCGATTGATAACGATTTCCCTTTCCATTCGTCATTTTCTTTTATTATCGCTGAAATAATATTGCAACTCCCTCCCCCTAGATTGTTAGCAGTTACTTGATCATTCTCAACACCGACAAATTGACAAAGGGATTTCAACACTGCAGGGATGCACGCTTCTTTTCTTTCTCATCTGCCTTTTACTGTTCCACGATCTAATGCATACCGATCATCCCTCAGGCATTGATTAACGACCAACGAAACGTCATCCAACAATTTGTCCCAGTTAAAAACTCTGGCAATCTCTTCTCTATTCAACTGAACCAGGTAAGCGATTCCCGGAAACACTCGTAGATAACACGTATATGATTGACGAATAAAATTAAAGGAAAATATCATGGAAGGTATTTTAACCGCTGACACAAGCCGGTATTTAAAAAGCAACCGGTTATCTGAGAAAGAAATCGCGATTCGCAGAATCAAGAATTCCGCACCGATCTTTATTATCGGCTCCCAGAGATCCGGTACCTCATTCCTGTATCGACTGGTCCAGCGGCATCTCCGGATTGGATTTGGCCGGGATAACGGTCATTTCATCCGCCTGATCAAACTCCTCCCCTTTTACGGAGATTTAAACGAACTGGCAAATCTCCGTCGCCTGCTGCAGGATATTATCGAAATTCCGGATTTCGCCAAGCGCTTTAAGGGATTGCATATTAATGTGGATGAATTTATCGCGAATATGGAAGAAAGGACTTACGCAGAAATCGTTCGCCGCTTTTACGCCGAGTGGGCATATCTGAAAGGCGCGGATCGCTGGGGCGGAAAAACCCCGGATTATGCCATTCATGCCCGGGAGCTGTTTCAGCTCTTTCCCGATGCCAAGTTCGTCCATCTGATTCGCGATGGCCGCGATGTGGCGCTTTCCCTCTCCAAGCTGGAATGGGGCCCGAAAGATCCGTTACTCGCCGCTTTGCACTGGGGCAAACGCGTGCAGGGTGCCATCAACTTCGGACGCGATCTTGACCGAACCACTTACATCGAAATGTTTTATGAGAAATGGGTACAGCATCCGGAGAGAGAATTTGCCCGCCTGCTGCGTTTTATCGATTACAGCGGCGATCAGTTTACGCTGGTGCGGGCGTTCGAGAAAGCCACTTCTCCGAAAGTAAAGCGGGATAACTACAATAAATGGAAAAAAGAAATGAGCCCGGCCCAGGTGAAAGCGTTTGAGCGTATGGGCGGAGAATTGCTGGATTTCCTCGGTTACGAAGTCAGCCATCCGGAGTTATTGGGCGAGAATGTCAGTTTGCGCCGCCTTATCTGGCACCATCTGCAAAACGCTTTCCGGAAACTGATGCGCGGTGAAGGGATAAAAGGCCTGATCAACAAAACCAAAACCTATCGGGCAGAGTATAAATTAAAATTCAGAAGCACTCATAAAACTGTTTCATCCGGTCGCCGCTTATCTGGAAATAGCGACCAATCATTTGCCTCATCATAGAAAGAACCCTGCATCTACCACCTACCCCCCACCCGAGTCCTCCCCAGGCTCGGGTGATTTTATTTTAGGGCAGGCTATTAGGGATTAGGCGGTTAGCGGTTTAGGGAAGCAGGTAAGTTGTTGATATTTCTCCCCTAAAGCCTGAATGTCTAATACCTTCAGCCTGTTAAAAAAACATTACAACCATATCTTTTGCTCAACACACCTTTCACAAGAAAGAAACCTCAAGCCAATCAAAAACAAATACTTAAAAACTATATTTTATTGTATTTGATAATGGATTTTTTACTAATAAGGAGGTTGAAATGAAGCCCTTGAAATGGATGAAATACAGTACACTTTTTCTATTCTATTCAGTCATAATGTTAACACTGGGCACCCGGGTGTATCAGCCGCGAAATGTGCTGGCGGAGCCTTTGCCAATTCAGCCAGACTCGCCGGTGAAAAACATCATTCTGTTTATCGGCGACGGCATGGGCATTCCCCAACTGAGCGCCGGAAAATTTAAGCTGGTCGGTGCACATGGCAGGCTGAATGTAGAACGAATGCCTTCGACCGGCCTACTGTACACCCATTCAAAAGATAAGCTAACCACCGATTCCGCCGCCGGGGCAACCGCATTGGCGACCGGCTTTAAAACGCGCAACGGCATGCTGGCAATGCTGCCCGATCATACCCGGGTGCAAACGATTATCCAGGCCGCGCAGGAAAAGTCGCTGGCCACCGGCATTGTTGCCACAGCTTCATTAACCCATGCTACTCCGGCTGCTTTTATATTGAATTACCCGTCGCGAAAACGGGACTATCATAT
>JAUIFT010000314.1 GCA_030430345.1 Calditrichia bacterium
AGAAAAGTGGCTTAGCGAATCCAGTCAGCAGAAAGTTGAGTTGCAAGTTCCGCAAATCGGGGAAAAACGCAAGCTGGTAATGCTCTGCCAGAAGAACGCCAGGTTTTTGCTGGATGAATTAAAAATCCAGAAATTCGAGCAAAAGGACCATATTTCCTACAATGTGAAAGAATTGCAAAAGCATCTCGGTTTGAAAAATCCCCCCCGGCGCATTGAGGGGTTTGACATTTCCAATATCCAGGGAAAAGATGCCGTTGCCTCAATGGTCTGCTTCGTTAATGGCCGTCCGAAGAAGAGTGAATACCGCATCTTTAAAATCCGTTCCAAAGACACGCCGGATGATTTCACCATGATGAATGAAGCGGTTTTCCGTCGCTATAAAAGACGCCTGGCGGAAAAGGCGGAGATGCCCGATCTCATTTTAATCGATGGTGGGAAAGGGCAACTAAGCAGCGCGGTAGCCGCATTACGGGAATTAGACATCGATCCGGCGGAACAGCCGATCATTGGGCTGGCGAAGCGGCTGGAAGAAGTTTTTGTGCCGGGCAGCAGCGATCCGATCATCATCTCCAAGCGTTCTTCCGGCTTAAAACTGCTGCAGCAAACCCGGGACGAAGCGCATCGCTTTGCCATCACCCATTTCCGGAAACAGCATAAAAAAACAACCTTGAAATCGCCTTTGGATGACATTCCCGGCATCGGCCCTTCCCGAAAGCAGAAACTGCTAAAAACGTTCGGATCATTGAAGCGGATCAAAGCAGCTTCGCAGCAAGAATTACAGGAAAAAGGAAAACTGCCGGCTAATGTCGCGGAAACCCTGTTTCAGGCATTGCAAGGGTAGTAAATGAGCAGATGGGCAAATGGGAAACTCTGAACTCTAAACTCTGAACGCTGAACTTTTTTTAATATGGCCGAAAAAAACCAATACTTGTATCTCAATTTTAAACGAAACCGCGAACGGCTGACGGATCATTTGCATCGTATCCGCAAGGCCCATGGCGGCGAGCTGTTTCCGACGTTGAACGAAGATACGAATATCCTTGCCTACTTTGTGGAAACCTTCTTCGAGCGAGATGTTGCCGCAGAATATTACTTAGCCAATACTTCCCTGAAAGATGAATTTGTTGATATTTCCGTTCGTCCCCGGCGGACCGATATGCTTGCGGCGGAACTGCCGCCGGGCATTACGCTTTGTATTCGCGGCGGCTTGTATCCCCGTCAGCATAGCAGTCCGGAGTTGCTGATCGACCGCATCAGTAGTATCGCGGACTCGCCGCCCCGTGATTTTGAAGTCGCCGTAACAGCAATGCCGGAGTTTTCCGACGGCGACCGCCCGAACAATATTTTTAACGGTAAACTATTATTGCAACTGCCGGAAATTTCGAAAAAGACCGGCGAAAACCTCATCAAATGGAAAGCGTATCTGGCCTGGAAGAAAGAGATTGTCGAAAGCCAATTGGCTGGCATCCGCTACATCTCGGTTAAGGTGGAAAACAAGCGGGTAAAGTTTGAGGTGGTTGCAGCGGATGAGGCCGATTTCCGCGGATTTGAGCGGCAATTACGCAATGAAGACCTGATGGCTTTCCCCCTGCGCTATTCGACCGATCGCTGGGAGTTCAACTACAACCGGGAAACCCGCTCCTTGCGCCCTGCGGCGTTGGGACGATTCCAGAAAATTATCGCGCGGGATAAATCTCAATACAAGAAAGATCTGGACGAATGTCCCTGGCCAGATGCCTATCCGGCGGAAGTACATTTTTCCCTGAGTGAAGATGATCAGGCCGATATCGAATCGGCCAGCGATGACGAGCAGCGCAAAATCGTTCGTCGCCATCTCCGCAAGCAGTTCCCGGATGAGGGATTTCTTGCGGTTTCCCTGATCGGCGAGTTTGCCCTGATCCACCGGCAAATGCAATCGATCCGCGATCTGGAACTGGAATCCGGCTATGCCCCCTTCCTGACATCCTGGCTTTTTGACATTGAGAAAGCGAATACCCCGCAAATTGCCCCGGCTATCAAAAGCTGGTTAATGAAAGGCATTAATGCCGATCAGCAAAAAGCGGTGCAAAAAATGCTCGGCGCCCCGGATGTCGCGCTAATCCAAGGGCCTCCCGGCACTGGGAAAACCACTGTGATTGGCGAAGCGATCTATCAGTTTACCCGCACCGGGAAGCGGGTTTTGCTTGCCTCCCAGGCCAATCTCGCCGTTGATAACGCGCTGGAAAAGCTCGCCGCCGTGCCGGAGATTCGCGCGATTCGCCTCGGCCGCAGCCACAAGTTTTCCCCGGAGGGGCAGGAGTTCGCGGAAGATAAAGTGCTGAAGAAATTTTACACGACGATCTCCGAATATTGCGAAAAAAAATACCAGCATCCCTGGCGGGAAATAGATATTCAGTTGGAAGCGCTGCAAAAGCAGTTGGATGACATCACCACTATGGAAAATAGCCTCAATTCTATCAAAGATGAAATCGCTGATCTGGACGCCAGGCAATATAACGCCGGCATCGAATATTTGACCGCGGAAAAGCAGCGAAAAGAAGCGCATCACCGCGCCAAGTCGATGATCAGCCTGCGGGAAAATTTGACCAACTTTATCAAGCTGCTTCATGGCAATCTGGAAGTGAAGGTACTGATACCGGATAAAATTCTCGATCTTATCCAGGCAACGATCATCGCCAGTATCGATCAGCTCCGCCGTTACAAAATCGATTTGAATCAGTATTGGCATGTTAAGGAAGGTCCATTCAACACCCGGGAAAAAACTGATTTTTTTAGAGAAATCCTGAAACGCTGGTTTGAAATTCAATCCTGCATTCCCCGCCTCGAAACTGAGATCGAACGACTGAACAATCCGGACACCCCGCTGGTGATCGAACCGGAAACCCGCCTGAAGTTAAACAAGCTGAATGAAGACCTTTTTGAAATCGAATCGGCGATGGAGGAAGGCGACGAACGCCAGCTGTTACGCTGGCGGGAAATCCGTCAGGCAATCCAGGAGATCGAAAATACCGCCAGTATCGATATTCCACTCTACACCGCCGTTTTTAATATGACGGAAAAGGGACGGCCCTTTTACGAGCGATTGATTAATCCCAATCTGGAAAAACGCAAACTTCTCATTGTTCTCAATCATACCACCAAGGCGCTCCGTCAAACGGAAGAACGTATTGCACAGTTCAGCAAATTATTAATCAACAACGTCCAGAAAATAATTGGCAAGCTGAGTGTATCCAACCCGGATGATGATCTCCTCAAGAAAAAAGCCGAGCATATTGAAGCACTGAACCAAAGCAAAAGTGAGTTGAAGGAAGCATTCCGGGATCAGCAGGCGAAAATGCAGGATAACCTTTTGCAGTTGTCCGACATGCCCATTTCGCAAAGCGAACAACCGGCGCAGCAGATGCAGCAAATCCGGGCACGCCTGGAAAAGTCGATCGCGGACCTGGAAACGCGACAGGCGCCGGACCGTCAATTCCGGGAACATTGGGAGCCTTTCCTGAAAAGCTGGCTGACCAGCCTGAATGATCCGGCGCAGATCGCCAACGATAACGACCATTTTATCGCCACTTATATCGATAATTGTAATGTTATCGGGATTACCTGCAACGAAAACCGGCGCACCCTGGAAGGGAAAGGCAAGAATAGTTTTGATGTAACGATTATCGACGAAGTGAGCAAAGCCACCCCACCGGAACTGCTGATGCCGATGATGCAGGCGACGAAAACGATCCTGGTTGGGGACCATCGACAATTGCCGCCGTTATTCAAAGAGCAGGAAGGCAGCTGGCAGGAAGCAATGGCCGCCGGCATGGAAGATGAACAAGCCCCGGTCTATCAACTTTTAACGCGCTCAAATTTCTACAAGTTCAAGGATATGGTGACGGCCTCTCTCTTCAAGCAATATTTTGAAAATGCGCCAGCGGCGATCAAAACGACTTTGTATACGCAGTATCGCATGCATCCGCAAATCATGGAAGTGATCAACCACTTTTATGACTACCGCTTAAAGTGCGGCTTAAAGAAACCGGATAAAGTGCGCGATCATGAACTGACCATCGCCTCCCCGGAGGGCATCGATTTAATTACCCCGAAAACCCACGCACTTTGGATCGACACTTCCCGGGATCCATTGGGGAAAGTGCATTACGAAACTCAAAGCGGCACCTCGAAAGTGAATACGCTGGAAGCAACTCTAATCGTCGAACTCTTGAAAAAGATGGATGCGGCATATAAAAAGAAGGGCTACGGCGATGATAAACGGAAAACCGTTGGGGTGATCTCTTTTTACGGTAAGCAGGTTGCGGAAATACGGCGGCGGGTAAAGCAACACAGTTTTAACGCCCTCTATGTCGATGTAAATACCGTCGACCGTTTCCAGGGCAAGGAACGGCCGATCATTCTGGTCAGCCTGGTACGGAATAACCGGGGCGGCCTGCAAACCAGGGGCAGTTTTGTGGCGCAGTTCGAGCGGATCAACGTCGCTTTTTCCCGGGCGCAGGAGTTGCTGGTTATTTTTGGGGCGCGGGATATGTTCGCGGATTGCGAAGTAGAGCTGCCCCTGATGGATCAGCCCGGCGTTACGACCCGGATGATTTACAACGACATTATCAACAATCTCAATCGCGCCTCCTGCTTCTGGAATGCATCGCGGGTTGTTTCACCGGAAAGTTACAAAAAGCTGGGAGGTGCCGGCTAATGAAGTTGGGTAGCTTCTCTATCT
>JAUIFT010000315.1 GCA_030430345.1 Calditrichia bacterium
GGAAAACGGGAAACAGCAGCAGATTTTCGACCCGGTGCGGAAAAAATACGTCGCCCTTACCCCGGAAGAATGGGTGCGGCAAAACTTTATTCAATATATGATTCAGGGATTGGGATATCCGAAAGGGTTAATGCAGGTAGAAGCGACGGTGCATATTTACAATCTGACCCGGCGTTGCGATATTGTTCTTTTCAATCGAACTGCCGAGCCAGCGGTGATTGTCGAATGTAAAGCGCCATCCGTTTCAATTAGCGAAGAAACCTTTGAGCAAATTGCTGTCTATAATGGGGTATTAAAAGCGCGGTATCTTTTCGTCACCAACGGACTTACTCACTATTGCTGCCGCATTAACTACGACGCGCAAACGTATGATTTTCTGTCGTCTGTACCTACTTTCCGGGAACTCTGAGCCGCTCCCCCCGGGCGGCTATGTCAGAGAAATCGGTTGTAATACAAAAAATAGAATTAGCCATAACGCCAGTGTAAGGCAGGACACGAAAAAGAGTTCCGGCATGGATACGGATTTTTTTAGCCGTGGTGCATCCTGCCCGGCGGCGGTCATTTTTTTTGATGTATTCGCAGAGTGGCGGTCGTATTTGCTGTCAAAGATAATTTCGTCTGTCGCGATCGAAGTCGTGGTATTTTCGTGAATGGAAGTTTGGGTAAATAACTGTTCCATTTTATACTCCTGAAAATTAATTGACTTAATTGCAAATTCCGAATTTACTTTTCCAACCGGAAAACTCTCCGGATAGAACATTCTTTAAACGCTTGCCTGTTAAAAGCTTATATACAATAAGTTAAATTTTCCGATAAGTTTCAATAACCCGAATGAAGGATTTTTTGGGGGATAAAAAGAGAAGAAATTTGAGAAAAGTACTACGAAAGGGGTAGAGTATAAATAAAAACAGGGGACGCGAGCGTCCCCTGCGGAGTTGGGAGGGAGGTTTTGACCTTGGAAGGTCAGCTAGAATATAATCGCACACGGCTGCTTTGTCAAGCGGAAAATGGATAAAAAATTTCCGTTTTCACCGGTTCAGGATCAAATATCCGGCTTGCGGTAATCGGGAAAAAACTTTACCTTTAGTACCATGGAAAATAGAAGTTATTACTTGCAATGTTCTGTTAATCCCCGCTTATCTGGCAGCTATCCCCTGGATTGGCAAACTTACTTTCCGACATCGGCAACACTGGCAGTGGAAATCGGTTTTGGTAATGGCGCTTTTTTAGTTGATTGGGCAAAAAGGCATCCCAATTGGCAGTTCGTCGGGTTTGAATTGTCGATAGAATCGATGGAACGCGCGCAAAGAAAATTGTTTCGGAACGATGTTAAAAATGCCTGCGTGATCCATGAAGACGCCCGGTTAGGATTGCGGGAGTTCTTCCCGGAAAATTCGCTTGCCCATGTGATGATGAATTTCCCGGACCCCTGGCCGAAGGATAAGCACCGGAAAAGGCGTTTGCTGGATGAGAATTTTAGTGAAATTTTAGGGAATGTGCTGCGGGAAAATCATTGTTATGAGCTGGTTACGGATCAGCAGTGGTACGCGGAACACGCCTTTGAATTATTTTCTGCCAGTAAATATTTTTCCGTGGACAGTGTAGAATTGAACCCGCCGCGCCCGGTGATTACCAAGTATGAGCAAAAATGGCGGGAAATGGGAAGAGAAACCTACCGGGTCTTGGCAGAAAAAAAAGCCATAGCACCTGTTGAGCGATTGTTGGAGGACAGTGAAATGCCCCATGCATTTATTGAGGAAACCGTCGATGCTGCATCCGTAAAAGCATTGGAAGGGTTTACCGGCAATGCAGATGATAAATTGTTTGTCGTAAAATCCGTTTATGAAAAAATTGACCGCGAGGGATTCCTCCTGCAGCTCATCGCTAAAGATGCCGGTTATAAGCAGGATTTTTACGTCGTGATCAATCACAATAGCAGTGGCCGCTGGCTGGTTAAACTGGATACAACCAACCCACCCTATCGTACCCCGGCGGTGAAGATGGCTGTTTGGGAAATTGGCAAAGAGTTGAATCGCCGTAACAGCAGCCATAAGTAGGCTGGGGATCCGCCGGTAAAAATAACTGGCTGCCCGGAAAACAGCTGCTGATTATGCAGGGTAAATGCCGGTAATTATTGCCATAAAAATAGGCCACCAAAAAATAGCGCTTGCGATCCCAGTGGCAAACAGTTAACATGATTTTCACTAAAATTTTGAAAAAATAAAGATAAAATATAGAGTTTTGATAAAATGAAAAATATAAGGAAAAGGTGGTGTATGAATGAAATCAAGATGGGTGATTGATCATGACTTTGATGATGAAGCAGTCGATCACCTAGCAAAAGAATTAGCAGTGCCACCCGTCTTATCACGGATTCTTCTGAAAAGAGGAATCGATTCTTTCGATAAGGCACGTACATATTTCCGCCCCGATCTGGAGCGCCTTCATGATCCTTTTCTGATGAAAGGTATGGATGTCGCGGTAGATCGCCTCCACAAAGCCCTAAGTAATGGCGAAAAGATCCTCGTCTTCGGGGACTACGATGTGGATGGGGTATGCGGATCCTCCTTATTGTACCTGGCGCTTTCCCGGCTGGTCGGTTCGAAAGTAACCTATTATATTCCCGACCGGATGAAGGAAGGATATGGTTTATCCAATGGGCCAATTAAGGAATATGCGGACAAAGGCGTAACGTTAATTCTAACGATCGATTGTGGCGTAACAGCAGTAGAAGAAGTAAAGTATGCCAACTCTCTGGGTGTCGACGTGGTTATTTGTGACCATCACGAACCGGGGGAGGAATTACCTCCGGCAGTTTCTATACTGGACCCGAAGCAACGGGACTGTCCTTACCCGTTTAAAGAACTGGCCGGCGTTGGTGTAGGCTTCAAATATATGCAGGGCCTCTTTAGCCGGCTGGGATTGCCTGCCGCGGACCTTGAACAGTCCCGCTGGTCGATGAAAATCGCATACTGGTTCGGCATGGCCTGGACTTAATCAACTACAATCCCCGTTTTGGCATTAAGGCATTACTGGAATCTTCCGGTGTAGACCGCAAGGAGATTACGGCGGGTCTGATCGTTTTTGTGGTGGCGCCACGCATTAACGCGGTAGGGCGTATGGGCGATGCCCGCCGGGCCGTCAGCCTGGTAACTGCAGAAAGCCTGCAGCGGGCGCGGATTTTAGCCCGGGAACTGGAGAAAGCCAATCAGGTTCGCCGCAACGTCGATGAAAACACCTTTAAAGAGGCGCTGGAGATTGTCGAAAATCGCCTCGATCCGGAAAATGCCCGTTCGCTGGTACTGTATAAGCGCGGCTGGCATCCCGGGGTGATCGGCATTGTTGCTTCCCGCGTGGTGGAAAGGTTCTATCGCCCCACCATTATGATTTCCGTTGTCGATGGCATGGGAAAAGCGTCCGCCCGCAGTGTCTCTAATTTTAATATTTATGAAGCGATCAAGGAGTGCTCGGAATTCCTGAGTGCATTTGGCGGACATAAATACGCCGCCGGCCTGACCATTGAAGAGGAGAAAATACCGGCATTTATCGAGAAGTTTACCCGCATTGCTGATGAACAGCTGGTTTCTGAGGACCTTGTCCCTACAGTGAAACTGGACTGTGAAGTAGAATTGAAAGATTTTGATGATCGCCTGATCCGCCTGTTGAAATTGATGGGCCCCTTCGGGCCATTGAACTTGCGGCCGGTGTTTATGTCCCGTAACCTGAAAGTGGTTGGCGATCCGGCAATTGTCGGCAATAATCACCTGAAGATGTCCCTGGAGCAAAATGGCACGCGCATGAGCGCGATCGGCTTCAATATGGGAGATAAAATTGATATCGTTCAGGAAAACAATGGACGCATCGATTGTGCCTACGTTGTAGAAGAGAATTACTGGAATGGACGCAAAGAACTGCAAATACGCTTGAAAGATTTTAGATAGGTACTTGCCGTGAAAGAATTTTTCGAAAGCCTGAAAGAAAAACGCCAGGAAAAAAACATCTCCCTGGAAGATATTCACCAGAAAAGCCGCTTGCCCCTGGAATACCTGGAGGCAATTGAATCCGGTAATGTAAACGTCTTACCATCCGGGTATGAACGCATTTATCTCCGCCGCTACGCCAAAGAAGCCGGGTTGGACGTTGAGGAAGTGCTGAATGATTTTGATGTTTTTACCGGAAAGCGCTCTCCCAAGGAAAATAAACCTGCTGCGGAAAAACCGCAGCAGAGTGAAAAACCGTCGCCGACGCCACCGAAGAAAAATGTCAACCTGAATAACTATACCGAGAATCTAAATCTCGACCGGATTCATAAAGTTTTTTGGATTGCATTGGCGGTGATTATCGTTTTTGGCGCCGGTTATTTTACTTATCAGCAATATATCTCAAACAAAACGAATCCGGAGCTTCAAGTTCGGGAAATCCCCACCTCACAGTTAATACGCGAAAAAAGCCAGGAAGACTCTCTGGCTACCGCATCGGTGATCGCTGCCAGCCAGGCGAAGATTGAGAGTGCTCTATCCCAGATGGAAAACAGCCGTGAGCGTACCCGCAAACTGGCCGAGGAGAATGAACGTCTTCAGGCTGAGCATGAGCAAGCGGTTCTGGAACAGGAAAAAATAGCTTCGGAACTCGACTCACGCCGTAACAAGCTTGCTACGCTTGAAGAGGAAAAAGACGTGGCAGAGCGTGCTTTCCAGCATAGCCGGGGTG
>JAUIFT010000316.1 GCA_030430345.1 Calditrichia bacterium
AAGGATTCATTTCAGTTTAAATACCGCATCTTTTCTGCCAAGAATGGCAAGGACGGTATCAAAAGAGCAACCAAGCTGGTGCCGGACCTGGTGATCTCCGATGTAAAGATGCCAGAAGTGAGCGGTATCGAACTTTGCAATCAGTTGAAAGAAGATGAAAAAACCAGCCATATCCCGATTATCCTCCTGACCGCCTACAATTCTCATGATATTAAAATTGAAGGGCTGCGCAAGGGGGCCGATGCTTATTTACCGAAACCCTTCAGTATTGATGAACTGGATATTCAAATTACCAATCTCCTGAAAACCCGCCGGCAGTTAAAAGAGAAATATGGCCGGCAAATTATGCTGGAACCGACCCGGGTAGAAATTGAAGATGTTGATGAAAAATTTCTCCAGCGAGTCATCCAAACAGTTGAAAACCGCATTGATGATAAAGAACTAAATGCGGAATCGCTCAGTAAAGAAATTGGGATGAGCCGGATGCAGTTATATCGTAAATTACGGGGCTTGACCAACTTAACGGTGCATGAGTTTATCCGCACCATCCGCCTGAAAAGAGCAGCCCAGTTGCTTCGGGAAAAACGAATGACCATTACCGAAGTCGCCTATGAGGTCGGCTTCAATGATCTTACCTACTTTGCCCGCTGTTTCCGAAAGCATTTTCAAAAATCCCCTTCCGAGTTCATTGCGACCAAAAATTAATGGCACCATTAACTGCTTGGAATAACTCCCTCCCTTTAATACCATTTTTATCCCGATAGATGGTATAATGTTACTATAGTCCGTCATTTTGTTACTATCGGCCGAGCCCACAAACACTTCTTTTTGTAATATGTCTCGTGGGAAAAACCAACTGATCGCCTGTAAAGACCGATCGGTATCTCTGGTGAACAGTCTTGCAATTTTCGAAAACGTTTAGCTGTGTCGCAGCTTATATTCAGATTCAAACATTTAACGAAAACTAATCAACGGGAATCATCAGATGAAAACGACACAGATTTGTTTAGGTAACAATGCACTCCAGACAGCAGCTAAAACCGTGGCCGGCGAGATCGTCACGCTCGCTAACGAAGCATATTTCAAGATTTCCAATTATGACGCAATGCCGCCTTTTTTCATGAACATTGTCAGCGACTCGGACCTCTGGATGTTTATATCGAGCAACGGTGCTTTGACAGCTGGGCGTCGTAATCCCGACAATGCACTCTTTCCTTATTACACTGACGATAGAATATATGACTCCAATGAAATTACCGGCGGCAAAACGATTATGCTGGTAAAAAAAGACAGAAAAACTTTCCTCTGGGAACCCTTTTCCGCCAGGTATGAAGGGGTTTATAGCTACACCCGGAATATTTACAAAAATATTATTGGCAACAAGCTGCTCTTTGAAGAAATCAATCACGACTTAGGTATCAGCTTTCAATATGCCTGGAAAAATTGCGACGCATTTGGTTTTGTGAAAAAATCGCGGATCGCCAATCTCAATGAGAGCACTGTTGAGATCCGTATGCTTGACGGTATTCAGAATATTCTGCCGGCAATGGTAGAGCGAAAGTTTCAGTTGGAATACAGCACTTTGGTCGATGGATATAAGAAAAGCGAATTGCTGGGCAACAGCCGCCTCGCCGTTTATACGCTAAGCTCTGTCCCCACGGATAAAGCTGAACCGAGTGAATCCTTAAAAGCCAATGCCGTTTGGTCCATAGGAATAGATAATGCGAAAATCCTTTTATCTTCCAGGCAACTGGATGCCTTCCGCAATGGCCGCGGCGTTCATACGGAAAAAGATGTGCGGGCTGCCCGGGGCGCCTATTTTCTGCAGGGAGAATTTACCTTATCCCCTAACGGTGAAAAAGACTGGCATATCGTTGCGGATCTTAATAAAACCCATAAGGATGTCGCCGCCCTTTCCCATTTGTTAGCAACAGATAAAGACCTGGCAGCGCGAATTACGGGGGAAATTAATGCTGACAGCGATCGCCTCAGTATTAAAATTGCTCAGGCCGATGGTGTTCAGCTGACCGCGGATCCGCGAAATGTTTTTCGTCATTTCTCCAACACCCTCTACAACATCATGCGCGGGGGGATTTTCGACGATGGTTATGTGGTTGATAAAAATGATTTCCGAAAATTTATCCAGACAGCGAACAAGGCCGCCGCAGAAAAATTTGCGCCAATTTTCGATGAATTGCCGGCGCAATTCAATTTTAATGATATAGCAAACCGCCTTTCCACAGCAGACCGCGATCTGGAAAGACTTTATGCACAATACCTCCCGCTGATATTCAGCCGCCGCCATGGCGATCCCAGCCGTCCCTGGAATCAATTCTCCATCGATTTGAGAGATGAATACGGCAATAAAAAACTCGACTACCAGGGGAATTGGCGGGACATTTTCCAGAACTGGGAAGCGCTGGCGCTTTCCTATCCGGAATACCTGGAAAATATGATCAGTAAATTCCTCAGCGCATCCACGGCGGACGGGTATAATCCTTACCGGGTGATCCGCGATGGGTTCGATTGGGAAATTATCGATCCAGCCGATCCCTGGTCATACATCGGTTACTGGGGCGATCATCAGATCATCTACCTCCTGAAATTGCTGGAGCTGTCCCATAAATATCATCCCGGTAAACTGCAGTCGTTGCTGGGCAAAGAGACTTTTACCTATGCAAACGTGCCTTACAAAATTAAACCGTATGCGGACATTCTCGAAAATCCCCATGACACTATCGATTTTGATTTTGAACTGAATGAGTGGATTGAGAATCGGGTGGCAGCGATCGGTGAGGATGGTAAATTCCTCGCCCTGGCAGATGGAGAGATTTACCATGTTAGTCTCCTGGAGAAGCTGCTGGTGCCCGGCCTGGTGAAACTTTCCAGCTTTGTGCCCGGCGCCGGCATCTGGATGAATACCCAGCGCCCGGAGTGGAACGATGCGAATAACGCCCTGGTCGGCTATGGCGCTTCGATGGTGACCTTGTGCTACCTGCGCCGTTTTTTCGAGTTCGCCCAAACGTTCTTTCAAACAGCAGATGCCGGGCGGGTGGCGGTTTCCGAAGAAGTGCTCACTTTTTTTAACCAGTTGAAGGCTGGTCTGGAAAAATTTCAGGGATTGCTCTCCGGTGAAATCAGCAGCCAGGAGCGGAAGAAATTTCTCGATAATTTCGGGCAGGCAGGTAGCGACTACCGCATGATCATCTATAAAGAAGGATTCAGCGGAAAGAAGGGCGCTTTAGCGATTAGTGAGATACTTTCCTTCCTGGCATTGGGGATGAAGTATATCGATCATTCAATTGCCAGCAATGAGCGGGAAGACGAGCTTTATCACGCCTATAACCTGATCGATTTACGGGTAAAGGACGCTGTTTCCATTCGCCGCCTTTACGAAATGCTTGAAGGGCAGGTCGCGGTACTCAGCTCCGGTTATCTAAGCGTGGAAGCCGCTAATTCATTGCTGGCATCCCTGCGGAAAAGCGCCCTCTACCGGGAAGATCAACATAGCTATTTGCTTTATCCGAACCGGAATCTGCCCCGTTTCACCGAAAAGAATAATATTCCGGAAAAAGTGATGCAAGCATCCGGCCTCTCCGGAGAGAGCGCTGTTCTGAACAATGAAAGTATCCTCATTCAAGGCGAATCAGGTACCTGGCATTTTAACAGCAATATGCATAATGCCCGCCTGTTGGCAGAGGCGCTGAACGAATTAAGAGAGAGCGGAGCAAAAATTAGTGATGCGGAAATAAACAGCGTTCTCGAAATTTACGAAAATATATTTGATCACCAATCTTTTACCGGCCGTTCCGGCACCTTTTACAAATACGAAGGGCTTGGGTCAATTTACTGGCATATGGTCTCCAAGCTTTTACTGGCGGTTCAGGATACTTTTTTCTGGGCGATTGAAGCGAACGCAAGTGCGGAAAGCGTGGCGACACTGCGGGCGCACTACTACGATATTCGGGAAGGGCTTGGCATCCATAAAAGCCCGGAAGTTTACGGCGCTTTCAGCACCGATGCCTATTCCCACACGCCCGGCCACAGCGGCGCCCAGCAACCGGGAATGACCGGTCAGGTGAAGGAAGACATCCTCTCTCGCTTTGGTGAATTCGGCATTGTTGTCCGCGCTGGCAAAATCTGTTTCAATCCGGCGCTGTTAAGCAAGGAAGAGTTTTTATCTTCAGCGCAAACGTTTACTTACTACGATGTGAATAATCAGCAACAGTCTATTGCACTCGATGCCGGCACGCTGGCTTTTACCATGTGCCAGGTGCCCTTTGTTTTGGTTTTAGCCAATGAGAAAAACGTTTTCGTCACCGGGAAAGATGGTGCGGAAACTGAGATGAGAGGTTATGAAATTAATGCTGCACTGAGCCGTTCGATTTTTCACCGCGACGGCAATGTTAAACAAGTGCGGGTAGCAATTACCATCTAAATTGGAAATCGGCTGGTACCCGGTTCCTAAAGTTGGCACTTATCAGCTTAATAAATTCATTCATTTAGGAGGATCTTATGATTTCATCCCGAAACAAATTAACCCGTTTTGTCTCAGGATTCTGGCTGACGGCATTCATCGCAACAATGCTGTTAATAAGCACAACCAGTGCCCTGGCGCAGGCTGAGAAAGTTACGGTTGTATCGGATGCATCCGGTATCAAACTTCAGGTCGGCGGAAAAGATTTTATGGTGAATGGTA
>JAUIFT010000317.1 GCA_030430345.1 Calditrichia bacterium
GGATATCATTCAGATAAGGCAACAGTAACTCTACCAACAGGAAGGCGAGCAACACGCCGCCCAGGCTGAGTAAAATTGCTTCTCCCAAAAATTGTTTGATTAACTGACGGCGAAAAGCGCCCATCACCTTGCGGATGCCCACTTCCCGGGCCCGGCGGGAAGAACGGGCGGTGGATAAATTCATAAAGTTGATACAGGCAATTAACAAGATAAAGACAGCGATGGCGGAAAAGATGTAAATGTATTCCATGCTGCCACCCGGCGTCGGTTCCCCGCGCGGCATGGGATACAAACGGGCATCGGCGAGCGGCTGTAGATGCAGGGTGAACCAGGGATCTTCTCCCATATAAATTTCCTGCCATTCATACAACCGTGCTTCCAACGCCTGCGCATCGGCATCCGGGTGCAGCAGCACATAGCTGTAAACGGCATCCAGTCCCCAACCGGTTTTCCGGCCTTTCTGACTGTCAAACGCTGCCAGGAAATCGAATTGTAAATGCGCATTGGCCGGTAAATTTTTGAGAACGCCGGTAATTTGATAGTCCTGAAAGTCCCCGTCATTATACGGATCTATTTTGAGGGTTTTCCCCAGGGGATTGGGCGTTTCAAAATATTTTGCCGCCACTGCTTCGGTAATGACCAGTGAAAACGGCTGCTTTAAGGCGGTCTGCGGATCGCCATAGATCATCGGATAAGTAAAAAGCTCAAAGACATTAGAATCTGCGAAGAAAAAACCTTCCTCATAAAAGCGTTGATCTTCGTGGGCAATGACCCGCTTTTCCCCCCAGCCCATTTTCCGGAAACGAACGGCATGAAGCACTTCCGGAAAGTCCTTTGCCATGGTTGGCGCGGCGGAAAATGAACCGTTCGCATTGGTCGGTTGCTGATCCTGGTTCGTCCCGGGCGTAAGGCGATAAATACGGTCTGTTTTTTCGTGAAAGCGATCGTAACTCAATTCATCCTGAATATAAAGGAAAATGAGTGTGCAGCAGGCCATACCGATAGCCAATCCGAAAATATTAATTGCGGAATAGCCCTTGTTTCTCAACAGATTACGGACGGCAATTTTCAGGTAATTTTTAAACATTAGCAAGCTCCAGAAAATGGATTGATGGATGAGTCCTGGCAAGGAACGAAAAATTTGCCCCCAATACCAAAGATTTGCCCGATGCCTCCCTTCGCTCTCGGCCAGGTAGCAATACGCCTCCTCGAAATCTCCGACGATGGGAGAAAAGTCCTGCATGGCTACGATGCGCTCCAGGAGCAAACGCGCCATCTTCGGTGAACGAATATTCTGTGATTGATTTTCCATATCTGCCCCGGGCAATTACTTTCGGCGAACGGCCTTTTCTAAAAGGAAGGTTCCGGTAAATTATCCCACATAATTGTATTCAGTGTTCTGATACGCTCTAAAGCAGCAACGCCTTCTGGCGTTAACTTGTAGAATCGCTTACTCATTCCCCCCCGCTGCGGCGTGGGATTTCCCTGGTAACTGGTAAGCAACCCTTTCCGCACCAGGCGGTCCAGCGGTACGTAAATCCCGCCGATAGAATATTCCAACCCGGCTGCATCTTTCAGATGTTTCCGGATGGTGATGCCATAGGCGTTATCCCGCAATCGCCAAACGGTCAAGAGAATCAGTTCTTCAGTACGAGTGATAATGTCCATCATTTCTCCAGCAAAATGTCTATTCTAGCGCAGTCTCAGCGGAAAGGTTTCAAATTTTTTCTAATTTATAGAATAAATAATAAATGTTCATATTTTTCAGATCAATCAGGATATGTTCGTTGTCTGGTTTGCAATTTATCCTCTGACAAACAATTATCGAATACAGCTTATCTTCCGGAGATAGCCGCCACTGATCCCGAAATCCTCCATCCCCTTTTCCCCTTGCAAGTTTATTCCCACTATCGTAATTTCCGGCATCTATCCACGATAAAACGCGCATGCAGTAATAATTTTGCAGAATCATCTGACAGATCGGATCGCTAATGTTTGAATTTCTGCTAATACTTATCATCATCTACATTCTTAGAAAACTCAGCAAGTCTACCAAGCTTAACCGCAAACTGGAAGCGCGCATCCAGCAACTGGAATTGCGGATGACGACGGTAGAAAACAAATCGGCAGACCTTGCACCCCAAACCGATGAACCTGCAGTCAGCGATACCCGGTCCCCGCCTGCCTCGCCGGAAACCAGCAGCGGGAAACCAATTTCTGCCAGCATAGAGCCGAAAGCAGTCTTGCCGGAGCCGGTATCCCAACTTAAAACATCTAAACCAAAAGTAGCGGCGGCGAAGAAACCGGCAGCGAAAAAAGCACCATCAGAACTTTGGTCCCGGATTGAAAAACAACTCATTGAAAACTGGACCGGCATCCTCGGTGCAATCATTATGGTAACCGGCGTTGCCTTTTTTGGCATTTATGCCGCGCTGAAGCTCTCGCCGTTTTTCCGCTTCCTGATGATCGTCGCCTTTTCCGGTGTTTTGGTCGGACTCTTTTACTATCTGAAAGCGCGCCCCGGCTGGATAAAACTAGCGCTCTGGCTGCGCAGCAGTGCCGGGGCTATTTTCCTTTTCGCCTGTCTCGGCGCAGGGGGATTTCCCGGTTTACAGTGGATTGATAATCAATTTTATGCGCTAATTACATTAGTATTCGGGGTGCTGGTAAATCTCTACCTGGGATACATTGGCGGAAAGCAGGTTTTTGCTTCGCTGCACGTGTTGCTGAGTATTATTGCCCTGGCGATTGCCCCGCAGACGAACATCACCTTTATTATCGCCGCGCTTGTTGCCCTCAGCGGGATTGCGCTTACCTATCGGGAAAAATGGGATTACCATCTTTTCCAGACGATTTCCAGCTTCTTCTTTTATCATCTCTACTGGTTTTTCAGTATCCGTGGGGACGATTGGCTTACTGCCGGCCAGAATTTGCTTGGTATTATGGTCGTGGTTGTTGTTAGCCTTGCCGCCGCTTTTGTGCATTACCGGGAAGCTTACAAAACCACAAAGTTTGAAATCCTTCCTTTTGGGGTTCATATCCTCAATTGGCTCTATTTTGGGTTAGGCTTATTGATCCATACCACCGGTGCCCGCTGGAAAACGATTTTCATTTTCCTCGGGGCGATTGCCGCTTTCTTTCTCGCCCGGCGGGCGCGCAAAATTGGCATCCGCTGGCTGTATTACAGCGACACTTTGATCGCGCAGGCCGTTGCGGTCATTGCCTTCATCACCCTGTCCACCTGGGAAGTAGACACGGTGACTATTGTAGGGCTCATCTTTTTGCAAACCCTGATATTTCCCATTTTGATGATTAAAGAAAATGAAGCGCTCCTCTACCGCATCGGCACGCACATCATGCATCTGGCCAGTGTATTCCTTATTGGCGCGGCGTTTTTGCTCCGCGATTATGACAACACCACTTTACTTTATTCACAGTCGATCATGATTTTTGTTGCCATAATTGCTGCGATGGCTTATCACATTTATACGCTTAATCATGCTTCCCCGCCTTTTAACCTGATTGATTCGGTTGCCATCTCGCATGATAAATCAAGCAGTCATTTTTCCCTGATCGCGGCGTTTAGCGGCTTTTTAGTATTGCTATTATTCGGCAATCTGCTGCAAACGCCCTGGCTGGTTTATGGGACAGTTCTCATCCCGATCGTACTATTATATCTGCGGGAAAAATATCAATCCAGTGGACTTGGTATTGCCGCCATCATTTTTCTTCCCTTCACCCATCTGGCATTCTGGCAACATCTCTCCGGCGCAGACGAAATGAGTGGGGTAATAAAATTTGCGCACGGACTCCCATTTCTGGCACTCTCTGCGGCGGCGATCAAATGGTCTTTCGTGGCACCTTTCAGAAAACACATTCAGTGGCCAGGCATTTATCTTTTGGGCGGGCACGTCGCCTTAATGATCTATTACATCTTTAACCCGATCTCTTCCCTGGTGCCTGGTGTTGCCTGGTTAGTGCTTTCCCTGGTTGTTCTGGAATTAGCGAATATAGTTTCCCGGCAAAAAAAAACGGCCTTGCTCCGCTCCGGATCCGCAGACCGGTATTTACTGCATCTTGGCTATATCTTCATTTTCGCTTTTTTAGTGCGGCATGTTATGGTGCATTTACCAACCGAAGCCTATCTTGGCATCTTTAAAGTTCGCCTGTTGATCGAATGTTTTGCCATCGCTGCTTTTGCTTACTGGGCAACTGCGAAGCCGCTGGCAATTGAGAAACCCTATCGCAGCTGGACTTACCTCCATACCCTTTTCCCGGAATTAATCCTGATCTTCACCGTTTTTACCATTAGTGTGGAAGTGTCCGAATTCTGGCATCCGATTATCTGGGTCGCCTTCGCTTTTGGCTGCCTTTATGTTGGTTTGCGCTATCAAGCGAATTTGTCCCGCTTACGCTATTATGCCCTGCTATTTAATTGGGCGGCGGCGTTCCAGGTCGCCTTCCTGACCAGCAGCTATGTCACCCCCTCAATGTCCTGGTTCGACCAGGCCTGGCTTTCCGGCGTCGTCGCTATTTTACTCCAGTTTGCCTTTCTGTATTATTATTATCATCATGGCAGTCTGGAGAATATTTCGCTGCCCCCGGCCCTGACATTTCTGAAACGCTGGATAGCCGCAATTGCCCCCAGGCGGATTCATTGGCTGCTTTACCCGAT
>JAUIFT010000318.1 GCA_030430345.1 Calditrichia bacterium
TCAATCGCTTTGAGCAGTTCAACAAACGCCGGACTATTCCCCAGCATTCCCATGCCTTCATAGTTCAGAACCAGGGCGTCATTGGGCAATTGCTGCTCGAAATAGGTTTGAATGTGTTGCACATTATCAAGAAATGGTGCGACAATTGCCGCCATTTTTTCTAACAAAGATAATTCCCCGGGATTGAATGGATGACCATCTTCCCGGTCGATTGCAAGTAAATAGCCAATGACGCTGCCGCCACTCCGCAAGGGGACACACATGGCACTGATTGCATTGAATTTAGCCGCGATGCTACTGGCAAATCTGTCATCAGCGGATAGATCCTCACTAAAATAAGACTGCTGATTTTTCAGGCACCAGCCAATCATATTCGTTTGCAGCAGCTGGTGTCCGCGTGATTTCTTATCCTCTCCCCCGCGAATCACAGTTTTCACTGTGTTTTTGGTGCTGGGATTAATCATCACAATCGAAGCAACCGTCGCATTGAAAAGCGTAGCAGCCGTTTCCGACACCACGCGTAATATCTCTTCAAAGTCCGTTTGCTGCCCTAATATGTCAGCGAGTTCAAAGAGTGTTTCTGTTTTGGCACTTTCTGCTTGCATTGTTTACCCGTTTTTCTGTTCTAACTGATAGAAAAATTTACTCTTCGCTGTTCTCATTTACCTGGATCAGGCTATCCGCCTTAACGTTATTTCCCATTTTCCGGAGAAGCTCGCTATATGCTTTTCTCGCTGTAACCACTTCTTCATTATCACTGCCATATGCAGCTTCTCTTAGTTGAATAACCCGCTGATAATAGTCATCCGCAACCTGATAATCGCCGGTAATCGTTTTCAGCTTCGCCAGCTCATAGGCCGGATAACTGATGATTGGATGCGCCGCTCCAACCATTTCCTCAAACAAAGCCACTGATTTTTTCAGATGTCTTTCCGCCGGCAGATATTCTCCGCGCGCCAGCATGGAACGGCCCAGATTGGTATAGGCCGCCGCCGGTTTGGGCGTTTCTTTCCCATAAATCGTTTCATAAATATTCACTACTTCCCAGAGCACTTTTTCTGCAGGCAAATAATCGCCTTTAAGCACCAGCGAGCGACCGAAATTATTCATTGCGGTTGCGACATCATAATGCACTTCCCCGTAAAGTTTTTTGAAAATATCAACAGCGCCTTCATGAAGCACAATCGCTTCATCATGACGTTTTAAAGCGGTATATGTCGATGCCAGATTGCTCATGATTATGGCCGTTTCCGAATGTTCTGCGCCATAAATCTTGCGATAGGAGGCCAATACCTCATTGAGTAAACTGACCGCTTCATCATTACGGTTCAGGTCCAGCAACCACCAGGCAAGGTCATTCTTGATGCGACTGGTTAGCCAATGGTCATCTCCCACCTGCTGGCGGGCGATCGCCAAAGCCTCCCGCACCAGTGGTTCCGCTGCTTCATATTTGCCCTGGTAGGCCAGCACGAAAGACAATTTCGATTGCGATTCGGCAAACTGCAAATTGTCCTTGCCAATGGTTTTTTCCGCATGCGCCACCGATTCGCGATGATACCGTTCGGCCTTAGGCAGATCTTCTTTCTCTTCCCAGACGTCACCAATTTGCCGGAGATTTTGCACGACTTTCTCATGCAATTCTCGCTGCTGGAAAATTCGCAAAGATTTTTCCATCATCGCCAGGGCAGGATCGAATTCCCCTAATTGATAATGCAGGAATCCCAGATCGTGCAGCGTATTTCCCAGCTCAGGATCGAGCGAATCGGCAAAAGCCTCCTGCTTCTGCAAGGCAGAATCCAGCAGCGCTTTTCCCTGTTGAAAGAGTCCCAGTTCTGCATACACTTTCCCCATTGTAGACATCAAGCGAGCCTGGATGACCGGTTCCCCGCTCAATTCCTGATGAATCCGCCGGGCGCTATTATCAAGCAACTGACGGGCGGAAATTGTGTCGCCAACTGCCTCCGTCGGATCGGAGACCTTAAATATCTCGATGAGAAAATCCGAAACTTGCCGGGCAGCTTCCGCTTCATTGGCTGCTTTCATTTCTGCTTGCGTTGCCCGCCAAAGACCGACTGTCGCCATCACCAGTCCGAGAATCAAACCGGAAATCGCAATGGCAGCAGCGGCAACCGCCCCTTTGTTTCGCCGGGCAAACTTCCGCAGTTTGTAGCTACTGCTGGGAGATCGGGCAGATACCGGCTCATCGTTCAGATAGCGTTCAATATCCAGGGCGAGGCCGTTGGCAGTCTCATACCGCCGCTCTCGTTCTCTTTCCATCGCTTTCATGGTTATCCAATCGGGATCCCCTTTCAAAATTTTCAGCAATGCCGCCGGCTCGGTACGGCGGTTGCGCGCAATTGTCTTTCGAACATTCTCCAGGGTTTGCAATCTTTTGCTTGGTGTTGGGGGGTCAGTTTCTTCCAGAAAATTTTGAAAGGCTCCTCTCCGGGACTGATAGTCACTTAGCTGGAATGGCAATACGCCGCTCAATAATTCATAGAGAATGACTCCGAGTGCATAAATATCGCTGCGCGTATCGATATCTTCCGAATTGCCGCTCAATTGTTCCGGAGACATATAAGCCGGCGTGCCGACATTCTCGCCAATTGCTGTCAAACGGGATTGCTCTGTCAGCTGTGTGTCAATCGCCTTCGCAATACCAAAGTCAATAATTTTCGCTACCGGCTGGCCATCCTGCCAGGCAACCAGAATATTGGATGGTTTTAAATCGCGGTGAATCACTCCTTTTTGATGCGCATGTTGCACCGCCCGGCAAACATCCGCAAAAAGGCGCAAGCGCGCATCGGTCGGCATTCTTTCATCATCACAAAACACCGACAATGGTTTGCCGGGAACATATTCCATCACAAAATAAGGGCGCCCCTTGTCTGTCGTTCCCGCCTCGAAAACGCGGGCAATACCGGAATGATTCATCATCGCCAACGCCTGCCGCTCCATTTCAAAACGGGCAATTATCCTTTTACTATCCATCCCCAGTTTGATGATCTTTATCGCCACCTGGCGGCGAACCGGTTTTTCCTGTTCGGCCAGATAGACCTCCCCCATTCCGCCTTCGCCCAACATTCTCAAAATATTATAATCGCCGATTCGAGTTAAGCCAGAATTGTCAAGGGCGGATTTTTCTACTGTTTTGCTTTCCCCGGCGGTTATCGACAGAGAAATCGTTTTCAGGTTGTCGTGAACAGCGGGCATAGATTGAATTCGTTGCTCTGCTTCTTTGGCGAGCATCTCGCTTATTAACGCTGTTAACTCCCCCGGTAAATCCGGGCGATCCAGTTTATCAGGAGGCTCGTTCAAGATAGCATAAACCAATGCCTGATCATGTTCTTCATCGAAAGGCCGTTTTCCGGCGAGCAATTCATACATCAAAATTCCCAGCGCCCAGATATCACTGCGATGATCAACGGCTTCTCCCTGAACCTGTTCCGGAGACATATACGCAAGCGTTCCCATCACCGTGCCAGAACGTGTTTTTCGAACATCATCGTCCAGCCTGGCCAAACCGAAATCCAGTATTTTCACCTGGTTATTTTTGGTGATCAGAATGTTATCTGGTTTAATATCCCGATGAATAACGCCGTGCGCATGGGCGGCAGCTAATCCATCTGCAATTTCCAGTACGGCGTCAATCGTTCGTGTCAATGCCCAGGCTTCGCTATAGATATTGATTGGCTGACCATCGATATATTCCATAACGATAAATGTGCCCTCCATGCTCTCTTCATAGGCGTGCACAGTCGCAATATTGGGGTGATTTAAGGCGGCGGCAGCGCGCGCTTCCGTGCGAAAACGTGCTTGTAAATCCGGATCGGCGGAGACAGCCGTTGGCAGAAATTTAATGGCCACCTGCCGATTTAATTTTCGATCATCAGCAAGGTAAACAACGCCCATTCCGCCACGTCCGAGTTCTTTAATGATCTGATAATGCAGTATAGATTTACCAATCATATGAACCTATTCCCGTTCGTTCTTTTGGCTTAACTAACAATTGATTTAAATTGAAAAAATAACCGGGGAACAATACTTCTGGTATAAAGAAAACGGATTCTCTGGTTACAAGATTATACACATTTTAACAGTAATAAAAAACATCGCCTTCCGATGGGAAAAAATCAAGTTTCTTTTTGGGGAGATATGAAATCATTTGGTGGGATAATACAAGGATCAATCGGCAGTTTCCGGATCGATCCTTGTAATCAAAGTTTTACGAATCAATGAAAATGATACTAATGGCGCTGAAAAATTTTAGCGACGATTTTCCAGCCATCTTCAAATTGATACAGGGATAGATAGTCAGTAAAGAGATGCTTCCCATCTTTATATAATTCAACCCGCGCAACAGCAGCATTACCGTTGAAATCGACCAGGGTAAAATCATATTTTACTTCCTTCTTCGGCGGATTGGGGTTTTTCTTCTTTCCTTCTTCAATACGACTGACCCAATCAGCCAGAGAAACCTTAACAATCTTATCATCCCTTAATACTGACATCGTGAAATCCGGGTGAAAACCGGCCTTAATCTTATCCGTATTCCCTTCTATATGAATGCCTTCAATATAGGCGCTCTTTACCACCGCTTTGATTGCATCATCAACCGGTCCGGCAAATACCGCCAGGGTTTGAAATAACAGTAAAGACAG
>JAUIFT010000319.1 GCA_030430345.1 Calditrichia bacterium
GGCCCGCGCCCGCAAGCATCTGGACATGCGTGGCCGGAAGGATATTACATTGATCATTACCGGAGGATTGAGAACGCCGTCAGATTTCATCAAAGCAATGGCGCTGGGGGCGGATGGTATCGCCGTCTCCAATGCGGCGATCCAGGCCATCGGTTGCCAGGCGATGCGTGCCTGCCACACCAACAACTGCCCGGTGGGCATTGCGACCCAGAAAGAGCACTTACGGAAACGGTTGGATATCCAATTGTCCGCATTGCGGCTGAAGCGCTTCTTCGAAGCATCGGTGGAATTAATGCAAGTGATGGCAAGGGCTTGTGGGCACACTCATCTCGATCAATTCTGCCAGGATGACCTGACTACTTTCGATCGGGATATGGCTTATCTTACTGGTATTCGTTATGGTGGGATTAGTGGATTATAAAGGAATTGGCTAAAATAAAAAAAGCCGCATACTGGTTAGTATGCGGCTTTGGACGATTTATTGTCTGCACTAGAAATCGGAAGAAGTCTGAACAGGAGCTACATCCTGAGCCTGCGGTCCTTTTTTACCTTCGCCTAAGGTAAATTCTACTTCCTGACCTTCTTCCAACGAACGAAAACCGCCGGTGTCACGGATCGAGGTGTAGTGAACAAATACATCCTGACCTTGGTCAGTTGAAATAAACCCAAAACCTTTGGTAGCGTTAAACCATTTAACAGTACCATTCATACGTTCTGCCATTACTGCTCCTTTAAAAATAAAAAATAAAAATAAAAAATTTACTCAGGTAATTCTAGACCGATATTTTAAATATACAGACTCGAACTCCTATAACGAGAACAAATTAAGTTGCGTGAAAGGTATTGTCAAGACAAAAAATAAAGCTTTAGGGCCTATAAGCGCAGTTTTTTTCTGAATTTGGGGACTTTTAGATTTTTTGAGGAAAAATTGTGATGATATGAATATCTAAACACAGTAAATACATAATGATTCAGAAAATCAAACCAGGTTATTTTTTAAAGCCTTGGCGATCGCCTCGGTCTGTGAATGAACGTGAAGTGTTTGATAGATTTTTTTTATATGGGTTTTCACGGTATTGGGACTGATGCATAATTCGTCACTGATCATTTTGTGGCTTTTCCCTTCGATGAGTTTGCCGAGCACTTCTTTTTGCCGCAGGGTTAAAGAGGGAGCGACATTCGCTTGCCGGAACGACGCAACAACCATGCGGGCGATTCGAGTGCTCATTGGGGCCCCACCCTCGTAAACTTCCCGGATGTTCAGGAGTAATTCGCGGGCTGGCGTGTTCTTAAGCAGATAACCGCAAGCGCCGGCTTTCAATGATTTAAAAATAAGATCATTTTCGCCGTGGACCGTCAGCATTATGATGTCGACCTCGGATAGCAGATTTTTAAAACGGGGAACGCCATCGATACCGGACATTCCCGGCAGGGCAATATCCATGAGAATGACATCCGGGCAGGCGGACTCGATCTCTTTCAGCGCTGCTTCGCAGCTACGATAAGCCCCGACACATCGGTAGCCTTCTGAGCCATCAATAATAATTTTCAAGCTCTCCCGAATGTCGTCTTCATCTTCTATTATTGCGACATAGATGTCCTGCATTGCCATGGAAATACCCTGTTTAATGGTTGATCGTATGTTCCAACGTAATGGTTGTACCTTTACCAGGCAACGATTTAATCCGGATGCTGCCGCTAATCGTTTCCGCCCGCTCCTGCATATTCTTAATGCCCCGGCCATTGCCGGCAGGATTGTCTGCAAAACCAAGTCCGTCATCGCAGAGCTGAATGCGATAGCCATTCTCTTGTTGCTCAATCTTCAGGGAGACGTTATTGCAATGATGACGATTATGCTTGAGGATGTTATTCATTCCTTCTTTAAAAATGAAAATCAAATTCCGGCGCACTTCCATGTTCAGGGGAATTTTCTGAAGCTCCTTTGAAATACCATTCACCCGAAAGGCAATGCCAGTGCGTTCAAAAAACTTGTCGCCAAAATCTTTCAATTTGACGGCAGTATCATAAAGCGTATCCTCGTCCGGGTGCAATGACCAGATAAAATCAGTCATATCACTGTGCAAATCGGATGACGCCTCCATGATTTTATCCAGATAGATATGATCCTCTTCAGTGAGGTTGCCGTTGGCCTGGCTTTTCATTACTTCACAGAAGAGAGATATTTTTGTCAGGCGATGGCCGGATTGATCATGAAAGTCCGCAGCAATTTTTTTCCGAACGCGTTGCCGTTCGCTTTTGGTGGCATGTTCAATTGCCTGGTATTTTTTGATTTGCTCATCCGCTTTTACCCGTTCAATTTCCCGGATGCGCTGTTTTTCCCAGCTTAGCCTGGTTTTGTGAATAAGCAATAATATGCCACTAAGCGCTGCGATAATTACTAAATAAAACCACCAGGATTTCCAGAAGGGGGGCGAAATAACGATGTCGACCGATACGGCATTCTCATTCCAAAGGCCATCATGATTGGCAGCCTTTACCCGAAAAGTATATTCGCCGGGGGGAACGTTGGTAAAATTCGCATACCGGCGATTGCCGTTAGGCACCCAGTCTGTATTAAAGCCGTCGAGCTTATACATATAGCTGTTTTTTTCCGGATTGGTGTATGTGAGCGCAGCAAACTCGAATGAGAAAAAGTTTTCCCGGTAGCTGAGTGGAATCGTCAGCTGGGAAAGTGAAGATTGATCCAGCGGCACCGCCTGGTCAAACTTTTTGAAACTGGTAATGACTACCGGGGGAATTCGCGGATTTTCCCGGATGCTGTCCGGGTGAAAGCTATTAAATCCGTTAACACCGCCGAAATACATCCGGCCATCTGTTGCCAGGTAAGCGGCGCCGAGGTTGAATTCCTTGCTTTGCAGACCATCTTCGGTACCGTAGTTGCGAAACGCGCGAAGCGGATTATCCCGGTATTGATCATAATCGAAACAGCTTAATCCCTGGTTGGTGCTAATCCACAATTTACCGGAGGCGTCTGCGAGTACTGCATAAACCATATTGTTCGGCAGGCCATTTTTTTCGGAAAAAGAAACGGTTTTATGGATGAATGGCTTACGGTTTTCTGCCGCCCTGGTGAGATAGACCTGAATCAGTCCACTGCCCATAGTACCCAGCCAAAGCACCCGTTTCTGATCGAATTTCTTCTGCCCGGAATTCAGGTCTTCACTAATCGATGCAATCCAGTTATTACCCTGCCAGGTGTTCTCTCCCAGGCGGAAAGACTCGCCGCTCGCTCGCTCGAAATAATACAAGCCATTATTCGTTCCCAGCCAGAGGTTTCCCCCCAATGAATCGGGTTCCAGGTACAGGGAAAAGATCGTTAAGGTATATTCACCTTGCGGCGGGTTTTTAGTATAGAGATAACGGGATATCGCCTCAGTTTGCGGATCAAAACTAAGTAAACCATTGCCGGTCCCCATCCAGATGAGGCCGTCCGCTGCCTGTAAAAGTGCCCGGACCCCGCCGCGTCCCTGAATGGTCGGATTCGGGCCTTCCGGATAATAATTGCGAAAAACCGGTCGTGATTTTTCCAGACCGGTAACGCGGGAGACGCCATTGCCGGTGCCTACCCAGAGTGTGTTATCGCGATCGAATAAAATAGACCTAACGGCATTATCAGTGAGGGAATTTCTCTTTGCCGGCTGGTGACTAAAGTGATGGATCAAATTGCCGGAGGTGCCATACCCATAGAGGCCATTATTAACGCTGCCTGCCCATATCAACCGATTTTCATCTTTACCGCTCTCGTGCAATGCGTAGATCATTCGCGCCCTGGCCGTGCTGCCGTCCCGCCCGGTTAAAATATGATGATCAAACTTATATTTATTGTGATCATAAACTGCAATGCCACTGCCAGGAGTACCAATCCAGATAATGCCACTGCGATCCTGATAAATGGCTGATGCAAATTCGCTCGCGAACCGTTTATCATTTTCAAAAGTGGCTACGTATTGTTGCCGGGGTTTGTAAAGCTGGAGTCTGTTTTGCGTATCAATCAGCCAAATATTGCCGCTGTTATCCGGGTGAATGCGCTGGATACTGGCTGGAAATAATTTTCCATCTAAATTTTTTGTATAAATCCTTTTAGTGGAAATATTGCCGGATGCTGGCCGGGAAATTTTGACGAGACCGCTGCTTTCTCCACCGACCCAAATACTTTTTCCCGGCGCTTTCTGGTCTTCTCCAATACAGAATATTGGTAAATCGGCGTTCGGTAATGGATCTATATGGGTAAAGCGTTCGCTGGCGGGATCAAAAAAGCTGACCATGCCGTTTCGGTATCCGAGCAAAATAGTGTCATCTTTGGTGGCGTTAATGACAAAGATGTGATCGTCTGCAGGCTGTTTATCCATCGGGAGGCTGCTGTTTTTCCTAAAACGAGTAAACGTTCCGGTGCTAGGGTTGAAGCGATTGAGGCCGGCATCTTCCGTCGCAATCCAGATGTTTCCATTAGCATCCTCACGAATACCGGTGATCTGGTTGCTGCCCAGGCTGCCAGCATCTCCCGGATCGTAGGCAAAGTGAGAGAACGTTTCTGTTTGGGGAATGAAGCGGTCAAGACCTCCCCCCTGGGTGATTATCCACATATACCCAAGCTTATCCTGGAAGATGGCATCGGCGCGCAAAATACTGTTGTGGC
>JAUIFT010000320.1 GCA_030430345.1 Calditrichia bacterium
TGTAGGAATAATATATTAATAAAGGGGAGGCTCACTGACGGTTGAGTCCGGCTGCACCAGGTTGCTATCCAAAGGAGGAATATCAGTGGATGACTGATCGTTCTCAGTTGGTGTATCGCTTTCCGTGGGAGGATTTATATTCAGCGTATCTGCCGGAGGCGTATCGGGGAGCATGCCGCTATTTTGGTAATCCGCTCTGCGCTGCAGTTTTACCTGCAGGTCGGCAATGTTTTGCTCGGCACGCAGCGACCACTCTGAACCCTGGTAAACTGTTTGGGCAAGCTGATAAGCTTCCATCGCTTTATCATTCTGTTCCAGCTTTTCATGCAAGGTGCCAATCATATATTGGGCATAACTTTTTGCTTCAATATCCTCGCTGTTTGGGTAGCTGATTGCCTTTTTATAATAACTGATCGCCGTTTCGTAGTCACCCGTTCCTTCGCCGGTTAATTGTTCAGAAATACCGGCACTTCTTTCGTAAAAAGTTGCAACGGAATTATATACCAGCGGAACTTTAGTTGGGATCAGATTCTGCTTAAGAAGCTCATAAAGAATATCGAATTCTTTTTCATAATTTTCCATTGCCCCGTAGCATTTACTGAGGCCAATAGCGGCATCGATATACTCACGGCTGGACGGAAAATCGTAGTAAACAACGCCATACGCCCGGAAGGCATTTTCATAATCACCATTGCTGAAGAATTGATCTCCGGCCACTAATAGCTCGGCAGGTTGCTCTTCCGTGGGGACGGAATTACGCACTTCTTTCTTTCCGCACGATGTCAGGGTAAAAATTAATGTTAATACGATTAAGAGTCGCATTTTTTTCTCCTGCTGTAGATTCACATAAAATTGCTGCGCTATATCTTTCAATATTTATTCATTTCTCTATTTTAAATATTACTGCCCTAAATAAACAAATATCAGCTCATTCGCTTCAGTAATGCGTCACATTCTCGCCGGGCATTATTAATAATCGGCGAAACTTCCGGATACGCCAGCGGAATTTGATCTTTTACCACCCACTCGCCATTCACCATCACATGGCAAACATCGCGGGATTGTCCGGAATAGACAATCTGGGAAACGACATCTTTCGAGGGAGTCGTATGAATTTTATTCAGGTCCAGGATGGTGAGGTCCGCATATTTGCCGGGAGTAAGGCTGCCGATTTTATCCTCCATGCCCAGGGTTTTTGCCCCATTGATGGTTGCCATATCGAAGATTTGCTGAGCGCGGATGGAGGTGACGCCAAAATTAGGCTTGTGCATTAAAGCGGCGAGACGCATTTCGATAAAAATGTCGAGATTGTTATTGCAGGGCGCACCATCTGAGCCAATAGAAACATTGATGCCGGCATCGAGCATTTTCGGGATGTGGGCATAGCCGGAACCCAGTTTCAGATTTGCGCCGGGGCAGTGTAAAACTTTTATATCAAATGTTTTCAAATATTCCATCTCTTCGTCGGTTAGCCAGACACAATGCGCCAGGCAAAGTTTTTCCGAAGCCAGGTTATTTCGCACAAAAAATGTGACGTTGGTATATCCGGTTTGTTCTTTTACAATCTTTAATTCTGTTTTGTTCTCGGAAGAATGGGTATGAATTAAAAGATCGTATTGATCAGAGAGATCTTTGACCGCTTCCCACAAAGGCATACTGCACGTCAGAACAAACCGGGGTGCCAATGCGTAATTGAGTCGACCGTCACCGGCGCCATGCCATTCCCGAATTTGTGCTTCTGTGGAAGTAACGGCATTTTTAGTAGATTCCTGGTATGGCTGTTTGCCACTATCCATCATTACTTTCCCGCAAAAGGCCCGGATACCGCTATTGACCAGTTCCTCGAAAACGACCGGCATATGATTGGCACATCCCATATCAAGAATGGTAGTGACGCCGCTGCTGAGCATTTCATAAATGCCCAGTTGGGCGGATGCCCGTAACGACGCCGCGGAATGATGCATTTCCATCGGCCAAATATGCTGCGTCAGCCAATCCAGCAGTTCCAGGTCATCTGCCATATTCCGGAATAATACCTGGCAAAGATGTACGTGGCTTTGAACCATCCCCGGAATGATTGTATAGCCACTGAGATCCATTTCTTCAATACCGGGGTTATCGATTTGCGGCGCTATTTCTTTAATGCGGTTTTCCGCAACCCAAATATCGCCTATAAATGCTTCCCGGTTTTCGTTTTGAGTCACAATGAAAGCATTCTTCAATAAAATATTCATAGAGCTCGCCGTTTGATTCGCGGAGTTTGATGAATCATTGATTGAGCAAATTTACTTTCCGATTTCAGCATAAGCAAGCGGTAATACGGCAGGGGAAGAGAGGAAAAGAACACTTGCCAAAACAGGCCATGCATCTTATATTTGAGCCTTCATTAGGTCTGCAAGTTGATAAAAAACATAAAAAATCAACTCACTGCATACATGAATGGGAATTTGCTTTAAACGCTTTACAGGATGATAATCAAATTTTATAAAAACAGATAAAATGAGGAGGAGCCGCAGATGGCTATCAAAGTCGGTATCAACGGTTTCGGACGTATCGGCCGGTTGGTTTTTAAAGCGATGCAGGATGATGCAAATATTGATGTAGTAGCAATTAACGACCTGACAAATGCCCAGACCCTGGCGCATTTATTAAAGTATGACTCCGTTCACGGCAAGTATCCGGTGCCGGTAAGTGCCGATGGCGAATATTTGATCGCTGGCAATCGCAAAGTAAAAATCCTTTCCGAGCGCGACCCTTCCAAGCTGCCCTGGAAAGAACTGGGTGTGGACTATGTTGTCGAAGCGACTGGTATTTTTCGCAGCAAAGCGCAAATGGGCATGCACCTGACCGCTGGCGCTAAAAAAGTAATATTAACTGCCCCGGCGAAAGACAAACTGGATAATACCGTTGTTATGGGTGTAAATGATGACACCTTGACTGCGGACCATAACCTGATCTCCAATGCTTCCTGTACTACCAATTGCCTTGCACCGGTTGCAAAGGTATTGCACGACACTTATGGCATTCGCCGCGGTTGGATGACCACCATTCATGGCTACACAAATGATCAAAGAATTCTCGATCTTCCGCACAGCGACCTGCGCCGTGCCCGCGCTGCCGCGGTGAATATCATTCCGACAACCACCGGCGCTGCCAAGGCGGTTGGTCTGGTAATCCCCAGCCTGCAAGGGAAGCTCGACGGTATGGCGATGCGTGTGCCGGTGCCGGATGGCTCGCTGGTAGACCTCGTTGTTGAGCTGGATAAAGATGCCACCGCCGAAGAAATTAACGCGGTAATGAAGAAAGCCGCCAACGGCGCATTGAAAGGTTTCCTGGAATATTGCGATGAGCCGATCGTTTCCCAGGATATTATCGACAATCCTGCCTCAAGTATTTTCGATGCGCTGTCCACGAAAGTTATGGGTGGTAACCTGGTGAAAGTGATTTCCTGGTATGATAACGAATATGGTTATTCCAACCGTACCGTAGATATTCTGAGAAAAATTCACTCGCTGTAAAAATAATAAATGTTACCGCCGTTTCCACATTTGGAGCGGCGGTAGTTTTTGCTCCCCCTACATGCTTACGTTGACATGATCCATGAATGCATGTATTGATAATGCTTAAGACTTATTACTTGCCAAATCCGGGTGAGCGGTAAGTTTTTTTGATTTATAGCACGAAGCATCGTAAAAAAATCCCTATCTAGGAGATGGAGAAAGTCATGGCAAAATTAACAATCGATTCTTTAGACGTACATGGAAAAAATATCCTTATGCGGGTAGATTTTAATGTGCCCCTGGATGACGCCCTCAATATTACCGACGACCTGCGCATCCGTGCTGCCCTGCCTTCTATCCGGAAAGTGATAGAAAACGGCGGCCGTGCGGTATTATGCTCCCACCTTGGCCGCCCGAAAGGCGAGCGGAAGCCGGATTTTTCCCTGGCGCCGGTGGCAAAACATTTGTCTACCCTGTTAGGACAACCGGTAAAATTTGCCGATGATTGTATCGGCGATGCGGTTGCAAACCTTAAAGCAGATTTGCAGGACGGAGATGTGCTCCTGCTGGAAAATTTACGCTTTCATGCCGGTGAGACAGATAACGATGCGGAGTTCGCTGCTGCCCTGGCCGCCGGTTGCGATCTGTATGTAAACGATGCGTTTGGCACAGCTCATCGCGCCCATGCTTCTACTGAAGGCGTGACAAAACATTTTCAGCAGTGCGCCGCCGGTTTCCTGATGATGAAAGAGTTGCAATACCTTGGTGATGCCCTGGATAACCCGAAACGTCCTTTTGTTGCCATCCTGGGCGGGGCGAAAATTTCCGGCAAGATCGATGTTATCGAGCATTTGCTTGGGAAGACCGATGCCCTGATTGTCGGTGGTGGCATGATCTTTACATTCTTTAAAGCTCATGGTTGGAATATCGGCAAATCGATCTTGGAAAGTGACCGCATTGATATGGCGAAAGATATTCTCGGCAAGGCACAGAATAGCAGTACCGATTTAGAATTACCGATGGACGTATTAGTGGCTGACAAGTTTGAGGCTGGCGCCAATACCGAGAATGTATCCGCAGCGGAAATTCCCGGTGAATGGCTCGGTGTGGATATCGGCGAGAAATCGATCGCGCGCTTTAA
>JAUIFT010000321.1 GCA_030430345.1 Calditrichia bacterium
GAGCGTCTGCCACAGCGAATAGGAAATATCCTTTTTTTTCTCTGCACCGAGAAATTGTGCAACAATCTGCGTTGTTGCCAAAATGATGCCCAACGCAAAAATATAAAGGGGGACATACAAGCTTCTGCCGATAGCCACCGCGCCAAGATCCTTCGCACTGAGGTTCCCGGCCATCACAGTATCGATAAATCCTAAAGCCATATGGGCAATCTGCGAAGCAACAACAGGCAAGCCAACCGCGAGGGTTTGTTTTGCTTCATTTTGATAATCGCTACTGCGTTGCAGCGTACTGCTTTCTGTTTCCAAAAATGTTAAGCCTTTCAGCCACAGGGCTAATTCAAAAAAAACAAAAAAATAACACTAAATCGCTGGCAAATCAACCGGTCATTCTATCCGATAGCAGCGTTTAAGAGAAAATTTGCGGGCGATATTTTTTGCTGATCCAAAAGGCCAGGATAATCAGCGCAATTACCACCAGCCAGGAGTACCAAAATAGGCGATAAGAGATGCCGGCTGCCATCATTCCGACTCCAAAGAGAGTTTGTAAAGATGCCCAACCAAAGGCATAATAAGGATCCGGCACCACCGGTGCTTTACTTACCGGCACCAGCGGCAAAAACGATAAGAGAAAAAAGATAATCAGGAACCAAAGCAGGAATTTTAGTTTTTTCATCACTCAGTTATCCGTCTGTCTACTTTTTAAAATCTGCTAAAATTGTTACCTTATGTGTATGCCTGAATATTACGCACTTTCAAAGCCAGAAACAATTTTACATTAGAAAACCACGGGGGCCTAAACATGGCTGTCAGCAAAGACTACCTGGTCTTTATCCAAGACCAATTTACACACTTTGGGGAGATTCAAATCAAGCGTATGTTTGGAGGCGCCGGTATATACTATCAGGGCATTATGTTTGCCCTCGTTAGTGATGACTTGTTGTATTTAAAGGCGGATAATATAAATCGTAGCGATTTTACCGACCGGGAAATGTCCAATTTTAATCCGCATGGAGCAAGTAAAGGTATGCCGTACTGGCAAGTGCCCGCAGAAGTCGTCGAGGACAGACACCTGATGGCGGAATGGGCGGAAAAGGCCTATCAGGCAGCTGTTCGCGCCAGGAAGAAGTAACATTTCATAATCATAGATATCAGGAGGCTTTCATGAGTTCGGCGGCAAATTTACGTCAGTTATTTTTAATTGATCCGGAGGTTGTTTTCTTAAATCATGGTTCCTTTGGCGCCTGTCCGAAACCGGTTTTCGAAAAATACCAGGACTGGCAACTACAACTGGAGCACCAGCCGCTGGAATTCCTTGGCCGACGCTATCCGACGCTGATGGCTGATGCCCGCTTTGCGCTGGGAGCGTTTTTGGGAACAAGTGGAGAGAATCTCTTCTTTACCCCAAACACAACTACAGGCATCAACACCGTTATACGCTCCCTGCCTTTATCGCCGGGAGACGAAGTATTAAGCAACACCTTCGAATATGGCGCCCTGCATCGCGCCTGGGAATTTGTTTGCAAGAAACAGGGCGCTAAATATCGCCAATGTAAAATTGATTTACCTATCGAGAGCAAAGCACAATTCATCGAGGTTGTCTGGCGGCATGTCAACAAGAAAACAAAAGTGCTGTTTTTAAGCCATATTACGTCTTCAAATGCGTTAACTCTCCCTGTCGCCGCGCTTATTTCCCGTGCGCGTGAACAGGGGATAATTACCATTATTGACGGTGCACATGCCCCGGGACAAATTCCGCTAAATCTGGACTCGCTGAACGCAGATTTTTATGCCGGCAATTGCCATAAATGGTTAATGGCGCCCAAGGGTAGTGCTTTTCTTTATGCCCACCCGGAGATGCAGTCAATGGTCGATCCATTAGTGGTAAGCTGGGATAATGTTTCTGCCGGCACTTCCCGCTTTTTAAAAGAAAATGAGTTTCAGGGCACCCGGGATATTGCCGCTTATCTTACAGTGCCTGCCGCGATAGACTTTTTTCAGGAGAATAATTGGCCGGAGATTCAAACGATTTGTCATGCTTTAGTGAAAGATGCCAGAGAAGGCATTAACGCCATTTTTGAGCAAGATGCCATTTGCCCGGATGAAGGAGGCTGGTTTCAGCAAATGTCCGCCCATTCCTTGCCAAAGCATGTTGATGGTACCAGTTTGCAGGAGAAGCTTCTCAGGGATTACAACATTGAGATACCGGTAATGACCATCGGAGAAGATTCCTTTTTAAGAATTTCTATGCAGGGATATAATACCCGTGAGGATGTCAATATTTTATTGGAAAGTTTGCGAAAAATTATAGGCTAAGAAAAAAGTCCGTGGCTTCATAAGCGCCACGGACTTTTTGATATTTTTCAGTTTTTTGAAGCGGGGCAAACAAAGAATCAATCAAAATCAAAAATCTCTTCCAGGATTGATTTATATTTCTTCTTTTTCTTTTTCCGGTGATATTGTTTATCGTGATGCGGCTGCTCATAATATCCGGAAGGAGGGGCCGGTTGATTTCGGTTGCCTCCCAGGGATTCCAGCGAACGATCGATTATTTTATCCAGCTCTCCACGATCCAGCCAAACACCACGGCACTTCGGGCAGTAATCAATTTCAATTCCCTGCCGCTCGGTAATTTTCAGGTCTTCCAGGCAATTTGGGCAATGCATGTCTATCTCCTTCTATATATTTTGCTTTTCCGCTTTCACAATTCAATTTCATCAGTTAAGCACTGGCAAAATTTATTACAAATCGTAGTGCCGAATTACAATTTTTATCACGATTATCTTATCAAATCCTTTTAAACATGCAACGTCTTCACCCGGGAAATGTTTCAGCTCCAACTCCAGGATTATTTATGGTTTCTGGTAGGTATACCTATTGCCAGTCCTCCCTTAATTACTAATTCATCTTCAGCAACTTTCAAGCTTATCAACGACTTAACTTTTTCACTCTTCCGTTTGCAGCTTGCCCCACAGTTTCATCAGGGCCAATGCTGCGCCGACCGTTGTCAGCGTTAATATTGATGCCAGGCCAACATTTCCATAGAGCCAGTTACCGGTGGCAAATAAACCGCTATAGACAGCGGTACATCCTAAGAGCATACAGACGATGCCCAGTGGCACATCCCACGCTGCGCCGCTGTTATCAAGGACAACCTTCTCCGCTGCCGCCTGGTCCAGAACCGGCTTCCAACCGGGACCACCAGGGCGCACCAGACGATAAAAACTTCTCAGGGTGGACTCAGCTGTTGGCGGCGTCATCATTGTTACAATCACCCAGATGATAGTTGTGATGCCGACTCCGGTTACCAGTTGAGCGCCCGCGGAGAACGCCGGCAGTCCAATAGCGGTGTGAACAAACTGAAAGTAAAGTGCCACAACAAAAGATGCGATCATCGCGGCGATTTCGCTATACGCGTTAATGCGCCACCAGAACCAGCGCAGAATAAAGAGAAGCCCGGTACCAGCACCGATTTGTAACAGAATATTAAATGCCTGTAGCGCATTGCTCAACGCCAGCGCAAAAAAGCAGGAGAGGACCATTAACACGACTGTGGAGATGCGCCCGACGGCTACTTGCTTTTTCTCATCCGCATCCGGATCTACAAAGCGCTTGTAAAAATCGTGAACCACATAAGAGGAGCCCCAGTTGAGGTGGGTTGAAATCGTTGACATTACTGCTGCAATCAACGACGCAATCACTAAACCTAGTAACCCATTGGGCAAAAATGTTAACATAGCGGAGTAGGCAAGATCATCCTTTACAACATTGGGATCGATATGCGGAAATGCCGCCTTGAGAGAGGCGATGTCCGGAAAAACGACCAGCGAGGCGAGTGCAACCAAAATCCAGGGCCAGGGACGCAAGGCATAGTGAGCGGCATTAAAGAGCAATGTCGCACCAACCGCATGCTTTTCAGACTTTGCCGACAGCATCCGCTGTGCAACATAGCCACCACCGCCGGGCTCTGCACCGGGATACCATACGCTCCACCATTGTACAGCCAGTGGCAATACCAACAGCGTTAACAGTGCACTGGTATCGGAGAAATCCGGCAACAGGTTGATCTTGCCGATCACGGCTTCATTACTCAATAATCCGCTTAATCCGCCAACTTCCGGCATATTTACCGCGACATAAGCAGCTCCCAGTGCGCCAATCATAGCGATGCCGAACTGAACGAAGTCCGTCAGGATAACACCGCGCAGGCCACCAATAGAACTATAAACCACGGTTACCAGGCTGGCGACCAGGACAGTTGTTAACGGGCTCCATTTCAACATTACCCCGCAGATTTTAATCATAGCCAGAAGGACCGTCGCCATAATTAACACGTTAAAGAATACTCCCAGGTAAATGGCGCGAAACCCTCGCAGGAAAGCGGCTTCTTTTCCGCTGTACCGAATCTCATAGAACTCAAGATCTGTAAGCACGCCGGAACGGCGCCATAATTTAGCATATACAAACACCGTCAGCATACCGGTTAACAAAAATGCCCACCAGACCCAGTTGCCGGCCACGCCATTTTGACGAACGATATCGGTCACCAGATTGGGGGTATCCGCTGAAAAAGTAGTGGCAACCATGGAAACCCCCAGCAGCCACCAGGGCATATTCCGGCCGGAAAGAAAAAATTCCGACGCA
>JAUIFT010000322.1 GCA_030430345.1 Calditrichia bacterium
TGCCAGTCCAAATAAGCCGAGGCAGGCGATAAAGATGGCCAGGAAAGAAAAGTAGCCAAAAATGCTCCCCAGACGGTTTTCTTCCAGGTACTGCCGTTCGATGCGTTCATCAAGAAAAGTGAATGAAAATGCCCGATCCGGGAAGAAGCTGCGGTAGGTGGTTTCCAGGTGCGCCAGTGCTCCTTCGATCTCATTGGCACGCAGCTTTAAGGCGACAAGGGTATATCTGCGCGGAGAAATATGCATAACCAAAGGACCAATCGGCTGCCGAAGAGATGAATAGTGAAAGTTTTTCATCACGCCAATGATAGTGCCGGATTTCCCCTCTTCCATTTCCAGCATTTCCCCGACAGCTTGTTGGGGGGAATCAAAGCCGCGGTCTTTAACAGCGGTTTCGTTTATAATAAAGGCCAATGTATCCGTGCCGAAATCCTCCTGGAATTTACGGCCTTCAATTAATTCCAGAGAAAGCAGGTCGATAAAATTATAATCAACAGAATAGGTAGACATAAACCCTGGTTTCGCATCCGGGTTCAGCTGCGACGTGTAGCCAAATTGGATGGTGTTGCCACCAGGAATGGATGATGCGCGGACAACGGCATCAATGCCGGAAAATGCTTTCAGTTCATTTTCCAGGGCATTAAATCTGGTCTGTTCCAGGTTCGCTGGCATTCCAACAGTGACAATCTGATCCTTCTCGAAACCGAGCTTCTTATTCTTGAAATAATCCAATTGAGAATGGACAATCGCAGTGCCAATAATCAGTACCACCGAAACGGAGAATTGAAAGATGATTAATCCCTTTCTCAGCAAGCCACCACCACTGCTTACCGAACGGGTATTTTTCAAAACGTTTACCGGTTTGAAGGCAGAGAGGAAAAATGCCGGGTAGATGCCGGATAGAACGCCAACCAGAATAGCCAGGGCGGGCAGGCCGACAATTAGCCAGATATTGCGCCAGGGCAGCGTAAGGTTTTTCTGGCTTAATTCATTAAAAACTGGCAAAGATAGTTCAACCAATACCAGGCTGATGATAACCGCTAATAAACCGGCAATGATCGCTTCGCTTAAAAATTGCGTAATCAGCTGCTTGCGCCGGGCCCCAAGTACTTTTTTAACACCAACCTCTTTACTGCGTTTGACCGAACGGGCAGTGGAGAGATTCATAAAATTGATGCAGGCAATCAGAATGATCAACAAGGCGACAGCGGAAAACAGGTAGACGTTGGACATGTCGCCATTTTGCCCGTCAAACATCCGGTCGGAGTGGAGGTGAATGTCCGTCACCGGTTGTAAGCGAATGGTAGCCCCCTCAGCGTCCCGGGGATCTGCGTGGCGGGTTAATAGCTCTGGGAATTTGCTTTCTACCAGTGCCGGGCTAACACCTTCCTTTAAGCGGACATATCCATAAAAGAACAGCCATCCCCAGTGATTGATCTGACGCTCGGCAAAAAGCTCCAGGGTGGCGAAAGAACAGAATATGTTTCGGCGGATGTGGGTGTTCTCCGGAAGGTTCTTCAGTACGCCGGTGACGCGGTATTCACGTTCATCCGGAACGCTGAGCGGACGTCCATTCATGATCAGTGTTTGCCCGATCGGGTCACTGTCACCAAAATACTTCTCCGCGATTTCCTCAGTAATTACAACGGAATTTGGGGCGCTCAAAGCCGATTCAGGATCACCCTTCAGGAATTCAAAACCAAACATCTCAAAGGCGACCGGTTCGGCGAAACAAACGGTTCTTTCGATGAAGGGGATATTCTCCTGGGGGTTGCGTATGGTCATCCCGTTAAAGGACATGGCGGTGCCCAGCTCTATTTCCGGGATTTCTTCCCGCATGGTTCTTGGCATGACCGCGGCGCTGACGGCGTAGTCCTGCACGCCACCCGGCACGTCGTAATCGACAACGACACGATACAAACGATCCGCCTCCGGGTGGAAACGATCATAGCTTAACTCATCGAAGACCCAAATGCCAATGAGCAGGAAACAGGCCATCCCGACAGATAGCCCGATAATGTTGATCAATGATATCACTTTGTTACGGCTTAAATTGCGAATAGCGATTTTGAAAAAATTCTCAAACATAGGTGCTCCAATGGTATTTAGAAGTTGTTATTCATGACGTAACGCTTCTACCGGATTAATCAATGCTGATTTTGTCGCCTGGATACTGACGGTGAACAATGCGACCATCAGCACGAGCAGCGGCGGTAATGTAAAGAGAAGCAACCCCGGGCTGATGCGAAACGCATAATTTTCTAGCCAGGCGTTCACCAGCCAAAGTGTCGCCGGTAGTGCAAAAATTGCAGCGATTAGAATTATCCGGAGAAAATCTTTTGAGAGTAATTGAAAGATGCCACTGCTGCTGGCCCCAAGCACTTTGCGGATGCCAACTTCCCGGGTGCGGCGACTGGTAGTGAATGCTGAAAAAGCAAATAACCCTAAACAAGCGATTAGTATTGCCAGGCCGGAGAAAAGAGAAAATACCTGACCGAATCGATAATCCGCCCGGTATTGCCGGTCAAAGTAACTGTCAAGAAAATAGAAATCGAAGGGGTTGCCGGGAAAATGGGCATCATAGCGCGCCTGGATCATTTCGATGGTTGCGGCGATGTTGCCGGTTTGGAGCTTGAGCGAGTAGAAACTTCCCGTTCTGCGGAGAAAATAAACGGTTGGCTCCATGGCTTCGTGCAAAGAGCGCTGATGGTGATCTGCCAGAATACCAATGATCTCGAATTCCCGGTTCCGCCAGCCCAGGGCGACTTCCCCGATCGCGGCGCTGTAATCAGTAAAGCCCAACTGCCGGGCGGCTGATTCGTTGAGCATGACGGCATTATCATCGGAGGGGAAGTCTTCGGAAAATGCCCGGCCTTCAAGCAGTTGCATTTCATAAGCGTCGATGAAGTTGTAATCGATTCCCATAAAATCCGCGCCGAGCGGTTGTTCGCTTTCGGCATTACGCAAGCGTATTCTGCCTCCCCAGGTGCTTTCCCGGCCGGGAATGTTGGTAGATACGGTTGTGCTTTTAATCGCGCTTTGCATTGCCAAATCATTGCGAAATCCGCTGACGTTGCTTTCATAATTGTTGTCCACAACAGCTGGTGCCGCCACGATAAGAGTCTGATCAATATTCACCCCGAGGGATTTGCTGCGCATAAAGTTTATTTGCTGATAGATTGCTGCCGTCATCGTGATAAGCACTATCGACGCGGCAAACTGGAAGATAATTAATGCTTTTCGTGAACTGAAGGTTTGTCTGCCCCGGGATAGGCTGCCTTTCAAAACAGCGATGGGTTGATGCGCGGAAAGCACCCAGGCCGGATAGATACTGGAAAGCACAACCCCGACGACAAAAAACAAGGCCAGGATGCCCCAGAGTAAATACTGCCCATAAAAGGAAAATTCCAATGGATGCCCCAGCAATTGTGCAAAGATAGGAAGCTGGTCCCGCACCAATAGTATCGCAAGCGCCGCGGCGATAACGTTTAGTAACAACGACTCCAGCACAAACTGGAGGATTAATCCCTGCCGCTGTGCGCCGACCACCTTGCGAATACCGACCTCCCGGGCGCGTTCCATTGAGCGGGCCGTGGCGAGATTGATGTAATTGATCCAGGCAATGAACAGTATAAAAAAGGCAATGATCAGTAAGCTGAAGGTAAGGATGGCATTCCCATTTACCGATGCCTCCCCTTCCAGGTGAGAATAGAGATGGATATCGCCCAGCGGCTGCAAATTAAGCCTGCTGCTGCGCCCGTTCGATTCAGAGCTGCTCAGATGATTGGCGACAATATCCGCCTGCGTGATTTTTTCCTGGAAAACATTCGCTTGTGTTTCGGGTGTTAAACGGATATAAGTTAGCCAGTCCGCCCAGCCGGGCATATATTGCCAAATCCGTTCTTCCGCCAGCGAGGACAGGGAAAAAATACAGTCAAACTGCAGGTGGGAATTCTCGGGCAAATCTTCGATGATGGCGGTAATTTGATAGCCATCTTCACCATTCTGGATTAGTGTCTTTCCCAGCGGAGATTCATCTCCAAAAAATTTTTGGGCAAAAGATTCGGTGACAACCACGGTATATGGTGCAGCCAGCGCCTGCGAAAGATTTCCTGCCGCTGCCTTGAAAGAAAAAACCTCAAAGAGGGATGGATCCCCATAATATGCCCGATTGATTGCAAACTGCTTATCCTGGTATCCCAGTGTAAAATTGCCCATGATACCGCTCAGGTTAATCAGGCGGCCAGCAGCCATTACTTCCGGGAAACTTTTCTGCAGGTCCTCTGCGATAAACCCGTAAACCTTCGCCCGTCCGGTTGTAGCCACGCCATCGCGTGATTCATTCATCGTTACCCGATAGATATCTGCGCTGTTTTCATGAAAGTCATCATAGCTCAATTCAAAGCTGACATGGAGCAGGATGATGATACCGGCCGCCATCCCGATCGTCAGACCAAAAAAGTTGATTAAGGAAAACAGTCTGTGCTTTTTCAGGTTCCTGATGGCGATTTTAAAATAATTTTGAATCATTTTTGCTCACCCTCCAATTGTTCAAGCATTTGCAGAGCGTTGCTGTTTTCCGGGTTCAGGGCCAGGGATTTACTGTAGTAGATTATCGCCAGCCGG
>JAUIFT010000323.1 GCA_030430345.1 Calditrichia bacterium
GCGGGCTGCAAAAAAATACCGCCACATCCAAAACAGGCTGCAGCGGCATGTTCCATAGGAATTTTTAGCTCAAAGACCGGCATTCGTTTCAATTTCGCTCCAGCTTAAAATTTACCAGCAGAAAAAGAAGCTCTGAACTTTGAACTCTGAACTTACAAATCATTTACACCAAGGCATTTTCCATACCGGAATCTTTCACATACAGACAAGTGGTATTTGTCCACTCAACGGCATTTCGCATGAAATCAAATGACGGCTCTTCGCCTAATCCGAAAATATTCACATCTGCCTTCGGTGCGGTAGCAAGCGCCTCCTGAAAGTTCGCCTGAATCACATGGAATTCCGTTAAGGCCGGCAAGCGGGCCATTTCCCCCAGCCTGCCGAGGAAATCTTGCATACGTTTTTTCTCTTCATCGTTTTTCGCGGTGGTTACCAGGTTCAGTTTGCCACCCCAGTTCTGTTGAATGTGCAATCCAAGCAATACGGCGAGATGCCAGTTAGGGCTCTTTTCCCGTAGCCAGACATTAATATCTTGCTGCATGCCAAAAGCCACACGGGGATGCTGCCGCAGAACGACGACACCGAGTTCATCGCGGGCGGCTTCGATGATCAATTGCCGTATGACGTCATCATGCTTGTCATCCATGGTCAGGAAGAGCACGTTGGGACGGAAGGTGCTCCCCTTTAAGGTTTGCAGCACCATTTTCGCCCCGTGACTAAAATTATCATCTTCAAGGACAGTAGAGTTGACAAACAAATTTTGCCGCTTAAGCGGTTCCAGCAAGGCATCTAAATCTTTCTTGTTTCTTTCCCGGTCGGTTTCGCTAACCGTAAAAGCGAAAACACTACCGGAAGGATGAGTAATATCACGAATAAACAGCATTGGACCGGACCATACCCGAGGGTTATCTACCGGTAATAACAGATCCGGTTTCCAGGAAACCTGGTGCCGCGGGAAACGAGCAGCTATGCGGGAGGCTTTTTCCGCCAGCGCGAGGAACATACCGCCGCGAATGTCGCCATCTTCGCCCTGCAGACCTCTTCTGGCAAGCCAGATATAGAGCAGGATGATGATACCAATAGCGATTGCGCTAAAAACGGCATTAATCAGGAACATCATAAAGATACAGCCAACACCACCAAACAGAGAAACAAAACGAGGGATTTTAATCGTTGGGCGATAGCTGATAATCTGCATGCTTTGCTGAATAAAAACAACCAGGTTGAGCATGCCGTAGGTGATCAGGAAGAACATCGTAATTAGTGTTGCGAGTATATTCAAATTCCCGAGGACAATCGTAATTGCAATTACAATTCCGGTAAAGATGACCGCATTGCGCGGTTCGTTATTCTTGGTGCGTTGGGCAAAGGTTTCGGACATTGGCACGGTACCATGTTCGGCCAATGCTTGTAAAATTCTTGGTGAGCCAAGGATACTGCCCAACGCCGAGGAAAATGTAGCCGCCAGAATGCCAGCCAGCACAAATGAAGGAAATGCAGATTTCGTCACCATAACCATTTGATCACCACGTAAATCTGCCGGTGCAATAAAAACAGCCATTACGACTGTCAATACAATGTAAACGACAAACGTAACCGCGATTCCCCACAGGGTTCCCCCCGGTATCGATTTGCGCGGGTCCTTTAAATCGCCGGACATATTTGCCCCGGCCATAATTCCGGTAACCGCCGGAAAGAAGATCGCAAACACCTGCCAGAAACCGGCATCTTCAAAATTACCGAGCATCGGCACTTCCGCTACCGGCTGTTTCTCCAGCATAAAGAAGCTTACCAGAGATAAAGCAATAATAGCCATAATGATATATTGAATGCGAATGGCAAATTGCGTGCTTACGGAAGATATCACCATCAGCACCAGCCAGGTGAGCATGGAAACCGTCATCGGATTATGATCGGGAAAAATCCCCAGCCAGCCTTCGGTAAAGCCGATAATATACAGCGCCGCGGAAAGTGTTTGGGAAACATAAAACGGGATGCCAATACTCCCGCCGGCCTCCAGGCCAAGCGACTTCGCTATAATGGAATATGCACCACCAGCCCCAATCTTAATATTGGTCGTAATTGACGCCATGGAAAGGCCGGTGCAAAGCGTGATTGATTTTGCCAAAACAATAATCGCAATGGCGCCAACCAGCCCGGCATTACCAACCACCCATCCCAGGCGGAGATACATAATGACGCCGAGGATCGTTAATACCGTTGGGGAAAACACCCCGCCGAACACGCCAAACTTATTGGCCAGGTTCTCATCTTTTTTATCGCTGCTAATAATCGCTTCTAGAGCACCGCGCATGATCGAATACCTCTACATAAATTGAATGATTGTTGGAAGGTGTATATGATAAAAACTGAAGCTTTCGGAGAGAATTGCATCGACTTGTTTCCAAACCTGAATACATCTGGCACATCTTCGATAAAAGAAAAGGATTCATCTAGCCTCTACTTTCGAGCAATAGAATCTGCATGTGTTTACATAGTCGTTTGAGGGATGGCCCTATAGTAAATGGCGGAAAATTCCAAGGCCGGCCACTATATTGAGTCCATCTGATCCGGTGAAGCATTGTAATTGCGGATAATACAAAAAGATTACCGTTAAAAAAGTGATCGGCGCAGAAAATACAAATTTTACAAATAAAAAATCAGTACAGCCCCTATTTATGGATATAAATGCGAAAATACAAACCGTCAGTACAAAAAGATTGAAATTTATACCATGAATAATTACATTCGCCTGCAAATCTCACTTATGAAAAACAAACGAGCCAAAAGGATGTCAACAATATGGACTGGATAGGCTGGATAAGCGACCCGCAGGCCTGGATAGCACTGGGTACGCTTACTGCACTGGAAATTGTTTTAGGTATCGATAATATTATTTTCATTACAATTTTAGTTGGCCGTTTGCCGGAGCATCAGCGGGACCGTGGCCGCATTATTGGGCTGGGGTTGGCGATGGGGGCCAGAATTGTATTGCTGCTTTCCATCTCCTGGGTGATGGGCCTAACCGCACCCTTGTTCGACTTCCTGGGATATGAAATTTCCGGCAGGGATCTAATTCTCATCCTCGGCGGGCTCTTCCTTATCGGAAAAAGCACCCATGAAATACATGGCAGCCTGGAAGGTAAACACGAGACACATCATACCGCCAAAGCAGTTAGCTTTACCAGCGTTTTAGTTCAGATTGCAATCATAGACATAGTTTTTTCACTCGATTCGGTAATTACCGCGGTTGGACTTGCGGAAGATATTCCGGTAATGATAATAGCCATCGTAATTGCCGTATTAGTGATGATGTTTTCCGCGAGAGCCATCGGGGATTTCGTCGATGAACATCCCACCTTGAAAATGCTTGCGTTGAGTTTTCTTATTCTAGTTGGCGTCGCGTTGTTCGGGGAAGGTCTGGATTTGCACATCCCGAAAGGCTACATCTACTTCGCGATGGCGTTCTCGATTATCGTAGAATTATTAAATATGAAAATTCGCCAGCATTCTGCTAAGAAGAAGGTGAAGCTTCTTAAAAATCCGGAATTGGAGAAAGAAGTCTAATGCTTCAATTAATAAGCACCGGCGTTACATTTATCTGCATGGGCATTGCAGCACTGATTTCGCCCGGGTTATACACGGTTGCACTCAGCATTGCCAACAGCGAAACAGCATGTATCAAGGAGAGGAATTATGATCTTAAAGTGTAAAAAATGGACCGGCTATGATATCCAGGAATTACTGGAAAAACACAAGCTCACCCATGAACAATTTCGAATGCTAACTGGTATTGAAAAGGCGGTTCTTTCCGAATGGTTACAGGATAATGACTCAATTAACAGCCTTGCCTGCTATGCGTTGGACCGGATAGAATCTTTACTGAAAGGCTTTTTCATCAAACACGATTAAAATGCTCCCACCACGTATTTCATTCACCCAGAATAATTGTAGGGAAATCAATCTCTACTGACTATATATTACAAGCGTTCTAAAGCAAGAATAAGTGCACTTATGTTTCACATCGTTTTGCCACCCAAATATTATCCAATGACTTGAATGATCAAGGGGATTATATGTTACATTTGAGACTTGCAATTCTAATTACGGCAATTACAATTGTAACCATTACTGCCTTTGCGCAAAAGCCCGATACCCATTACCGCCTGGAAATTATTCCGGAAGCTGCCGCGGAATCCTACAGAATGGATAATATGCGCATCGATCTGGCACGTGGCGTTCCGGTAGCTCTGTATCGCTTAAACTACCCCCTTAAAGCGGCAACACCGGAAGAGATGGCCCGGCAGTATTTAACGGAGAACAGTCACATTCTCGGGATACGCACTGAGGAAACTAATTTACGCCATACCGTCACCCGGGAAACCCCGGGCGGCTATCATGTGCGATTCCAGCAATTCGAACAAAATTACCCGGTTTATAACGCAGATCTGGTTGTAAATATCAATCGGCAGCAGGAAGCGACCTTTGTCATGAACAGCTTTCAGCCGGGGGCGTTTCTCAAAGAAGCAAATCCAACAATTTCCTTAGATGCCGCTGAAAAGACGGCTTTAAGCCATCTAAATGTAAAGGGGAAAATTCATTATCGGCATCAGGAGACGGTTG